>NZ_JBCDMW010000029.1:0-122474 GCF_038433155.1 Luteococcus sp. H101 | reverse complement strand
ACCACACCGGGGGTGATTCCTCGCAACCTGCACCGAACATGCTCCCAGAGCATGTTCAGACCACCATCACCCCTAGCCGCCACGAATGAAATCAGTCAGGCTGTACACACATTTCTGCCGCTAACCCTCCAATGAGGACATGGACCCAGCACAGGCGCCCCTGATCCGCCCCGCCACCGTCGCTGATCGGGAGCGCTGGGCCGCGACCTTCCCGCTGCTGGTGGAGGACGCCTGGGCGCCGGGCAACAACCGTCGCGCCTTCGTCGCCGTTGACGATTCCGGCACGTACTGGGCCACTGCCGCGCCGTTGACAATGTCTTCCACCCCGACAGTCGGGTCTTTGTGCACCACGTCGCGGACGGGCTGCGCGGCACGCCCGTCGAGTTCGCGCTGGTGGAGGCGCAGCTGGCGGCCTCCACAGTCCCGCTGCGGATGAAGATCGACGCCACCCAGCACGACGACCTTGCCCTGGCTCGTCGGTTTGGCGCGGTCGCGGTGCAGCTGATGCCGCCGTGGCGACGGGTAGTGGGCCCGGACCTGCGGACCTGGGCCGCCGCGCACCGCGGGAACACTGCCCCGATCACCGACGCGGACCGGGAGCTGGTGCGCTGGCTGGAGGCCAGCCACTACGTGGCGCAGCACGCTTCCTGGTCGCCGTCGGCACCTCGGGAACAGATCTACCAGCTGTTCGCCGACGACCACGCCCCGGAGGCCGACGGCTACGACCCACAGCGTTCCTTCCTGATCCGGCGCGACGGCCGGATCGTCGCCGCCGGGCTGTCCTGGCCCGACGAGGTGGTCCTGCTCAGTGACCCCTACGAGGGGCCGGACAGCGTCGCCGACAAGCGCGCCTGCCTGGCCGCGGTCATCGACGCCACCCCCAACGGCCAGCAGTTGTGCGTCGACTCACACGTCACCGAACGGTTAGAGCGGGAGGCCCTGCACGACCTGCCGGGCCTGGTGGACGGCCCAACCAATGAGTGGACCGTGATCGTCGCCCTGCCCGCCCCCGGCGGCCCCGCACCCCGCCCGCTGGACGCCAGCCTGGTGCCCGACGACGCGGCCTGGGTGCGAGACTTCTACCGCTGAACCCAGAATCAGTCGTCCCGGCCACGACGCCAGGCGGCGCGCACCATCTCCTTGTTCACCGCCGCGACGGCGGACAGCGGGATCCCGGCCGGGCAGACCTCGACGCACTCGCCGTAGGTGGAGCACGGGCCAAAGTTCTGCTCCACCGCCGCCACCACACCCCGGGCCCGTTTGGAACGTTCCGGCTTGCCCTGCGGCAGGGTCGAGAAGTGCGTCAGCAGGGCCCCGCTGAACAGGTGCGCAGCACCGTTCGGGCAGGCTGCGACGCACGCCCCGCAGCCGATGCAGGCGGCGAAGTCCAGCGCCTGCTCCGCCTCCCGGAAGCCGATCGGGCGGCTCTCCGCGTCGGGCGCCGTGCCGGTGTCGACGCTGACGAAGCCGCCGCCCTGCACCACCACGTCCAGCGCCGACCGGTCCACCACCAGGTCCTTCACCACCGGGAAGGCGGCGGAACGGAATGGCTCCAGGCGCACGGTGTCCCCGTCGCGGAAGTTGCGCAGGTGTTGCTGGCAGGTGGGGGTGTTGGCGACGGGGCCGTGCGGGCGGTCGTCGACGGTGATGCCGCAGCAGCCGCAGATCCCCTCCCGGCAGTCGCTCTCGAAGGCCACCGGCTCTCCCCCGGCCTCGACGATCTGGTCGTTGAGCCGGTCGAGCAGTTCCGGCATGGACATCTCCGGTGTCGCATCGTCCACCACATAGGTGACGAAACCTCCGGGCGCCATGGCATTGGGCTGGCGCCACACCTCGAGCGTGATCCTCATTGGTAGTTCCTCGTCTGCAGTGGCACAGCGGTGAAGCTGAGCGGTTCGTGGTGGCGCACCGGCATCCCGGGCTGCCTCAGCGCTCCGGGCGTGTGTTCCCAGGCGGAGACGAAGCACCAGTTCTCGTCGTCGCGCAAGGCCTCGCCGTCAGGCGTCTGGTGGTCGACGCGGAAGTGGGCGCCGCAGGACTCGTCGCGGTCATAGGCGTCGACGCACATCAGCTCCGCGAGCTCCAGGTAGTCGGCCACCCGGCCGGCCCTCTCGAGTTCCTGGTTGAGTTCGTGCCCGGTGCCAGGCACCCGCAGGTCGCTCCAGAAGCGGCTCCGCAGATCCCGGATCTCCTCGATCGCCTGGGCCAGCCCCTGCTTGCTGCGCGCCACGCCGCAGCCTCGGTAGAGGATCTCCCCCAGTTCGCGGTGGAAGCGGTCGGAGCCGGTCTTGCCTCCGACGGCCAGCAGCGCCTCCAGCCGGCCGGTGGCCTCCGCGACGGTCTGTGTCACTGCCGGGTCGTCGTCGGCCAGCAGCGGTTCGTTGAGGTGTCCGGCCAGGTAGTTGGGAATGGTGTGCGGCAGGGTGAACATCCCGTCGACACAGGCGCTGAGCAGGGAGTTGGCGCCCAGCCGGTTGGCACCGTGGTAGCCCCAACCCGCCTCACCGCCGACGAACAGGCCCTCGATGGAGGTCTGCATGTCATAGTCACTCCACAGGCCGCCCATGGAGAAGTGCGCTCCGGGCGCGATCCGCATCGGCACCGTGTACGGGTCCTCGCCGGTGCAGTCGGCATACATCTCGAACAGGTTCCCGTAGCGCTGCTCGATGGTCTTCTGCCCTAGACGCTGGATCGCGTCGCGGAAGTCCAGGTAGACGCTGTTCTTCAGCGGTCCGACGCCGTGGCCCGCTTCGATCTGCTCCCGGGCAGCACGCGAGGAGATGTCGCGCGGCGCCAGGTTGCCGTAGGCGGGGTACTTGCGCTCCAGGTAGTAGTCGCGTTCCTCTTCCGGGATGTCATTGGCCGGCCGGTCGTCGCCGGCCTTCTTCGGCACCCAGATCCGGCCGTCATTGCGCAGCGACTCGCTCATCAGCGTCGTCTTGGACTGCCACTGGGAGCTGACCGGCAGCGCGGTGGGGTGGAACTGCAGGTAGGACGGCGACGCGAACAGTGCCCCGCGACGGTGGGCCCGCCAGGCGGCGCTCACATTGGAGTTGTGCGCCAGCGTCGAATGGAAGAAGGCCTTGCCGTAGCCACCCGTCGCCAGGACGACGGCGTGCGCGGCCTGGGTCTCGAGGGCGCCGGTGTGCAGGTCCCGGGCGACGACGCCGCGGACGCGACCGTCGGTGACCACCAGGTCCAGCACCTCGCGGTGGGTGCGCAGGTCCACGGTGCCGGCCGCCACCTGCCGTTGCAGCGCGCGGGCGGCGGCCACCTGCAGCTGCTGGCCGGTCTGGCCGCGGGTGTAGTAGGTGCGGCTGACCTGCACGCCACCGAAGGAGCGGGTGCGCAGCTGACCGCCGTACTCGCGGGCGAAGGGTGCCCCGATGGCATCCATGTGGTCGATCACCCGCACGGATTCCTCGGCGAGCCGGAAGACGTCTGCCTCCCGGGCGCGGAAGTCGCCGCCCTTGACGGTGTCCTTGACGAAGCGGTCCAGCGAGTCGCCGTCCACCTTGCGGCCGCGGGCGGCGTTGATACCGCCCTGCGCAGCGACGGAGTGGGCGCGGCGGGCCGCGTCGTGGAAGGTGTAGGCAACCACCCGGTAACCCAACTCCCCCAACGCGGCGGCGCAGGAGGCCCCGGCCAGACCGGTGCCCACCACCGCGACGGTGAACTTGCGTCGGTTCAGCGGGCTGACCTGGCGATATCCCAGCTTGGCGCGGTGCCAGGCCGTGGCGGGATCGCCGTCGGGCGCGTGTCCCTCGAGCGGCAGTTCGGCGCGTGGGATGTCGAGGATGGTCATTTCACGACTCCTGTCAGCACGGCGACGGGGATGGTCAGGTTGCCCAGCGCCACCAGCAGGCCGATGGCCAGGGCCACGGCGCTCACGGTGCGCACCGCCTTGGGGCCGGGCGTCGCCCCCAGGTCCAGCACGACGCTGACCAACCCGTGCGCCAGGTGGGCGCACAGCGCCAGCATCGTCAGTCCATAGACCAGCGCCACGGGCCATCGGGAGAAGGAGGCAACCACGTTGGTGTAGGCGAAGGAGGCGTCCATCGTCGGGCCCCGGAAGGCGTCGGGGGCCACCGGAGTGGTGCCGATGGTCAGGTCCAGCAGGTGGAAGACCAGGAAGCCGAGCAGGATCACGCCGGTGAGCGGCATGCTGCGAGCCATCCACGTCGAGGCCCGCATTCCCTTGCGTCGCACGGATCCACGGGCTGTGCGGCCGCGGCTGCGCACGAGCCATCCGCAGTACAGGTGGGCCAGCAGACAGGCCAGCAGCGCGACGCGCAGAATCCAGAGCAGGCCTTCGTGGGGAAGGACGGGATGGAAGGCGGCCCGCAGCCAGTGGGCATAGCCGTTGAACTCGTCGGGGCCCATGTAGAGCTTGAGGTTGCCGATCATGTGCACCAGCACGAACAGTCCGAAGACCACCCCGGTGAGCGCCATCACCACCTTGGCGGCGGCATTGGACAATCCCCCGTCGTGCCCGGCGGCTGCGCGGGCAAGCGGGGCCGGTTGGGCTTGCTGGATGGCCATTCGGGCTCCCTGCTCGTCGTGGAGCCGGGGCCCCACCGAGAGTCCCCGGCCAAGCTTGGCTCCACCATAACGCCGAGGTCCCCAGAGCGGACGCCCGGGTCCGGCCCCCTCCCCCACTGCTCTGCTGAGAACAGATGCACGACGGGGGTCCAACGCAATAGTTGCGTTGGACCCCCCGTCCTGCATCTGTTCTGGTCAGCCGGTCGGCGGCCGGTCAGGCCTTCTGGTCCTCCTCGCCTCCCTCGGGCTGCACGCTCCAACTCGGCGGCTCGTCGTTGCCGGCCTCCTCCTCGGCCTCGGCGGCCTCGAAGGTCTCGTGCACGACGCCGGCCGCATGGTGCACCGGGGCGTAGATGGCGTAGACCTGCATCGGCTCGTCGCCGGTATTGGTGATGTTGTGCCAGACCCCGGCCGGGACCTGCACGCTCCACCCGTCGGTGACCTGCTGCTCGAAGTCCAGCTGGTCCTTCGAGGGGCCCATCTGCACCAGGCCTTGTCCGGCATCCAGCCGCAGGAACTGGTCGGTCTCCGGGTGCACCTCCAGGCCGATGTCCTTGCCGACGGGGATGCTCATCAGCGTGACCTGCAGGTACTTGCCGCTCCAGGCCACGGTCCGGTAGTTCTGGTTGGCCTTGGTCTCGGTCTCGATGTCGAAGGCATTCGGGTTGGGTCCGTTGTCAGTGATAGCCATGCCAGTGAGCCTACCCACCGGCGCTGACATCCGGGCTCGCCGCAACCGCCGCTCGGGTTCCGCCATCCCGCGTCGGATTCATCCATCGCGGGAAGGCCGAACCCGAGCGCCAAGCCTCCGGACAACCAGACTCACCTCACAGGGGAACCCCGCCGAAGAGGTACATGCTGACCAGGAAGATCAGGAAGGTGCCGCAGGCCCACTTGCCGGCCTGTCGCTGCCAGGCACCCATGTCCACCCCGGTCAGGTTCAGCAGTAGGTAGATGAAGCCCACCAGCGGGCTCAGGAGGTGGAAGGCCTGCCCCACCGTGGAGGCCACGCCGATGTCCATCGCGCTGAAGCCGTACTGCTGGCCGGTCTGGGCCAGGATCGGCAGCACCCCCAGGTAGAAGGCGTCGTTGCTGAGCAGGAAGGTGCCCGGGGCGGAGACGACGGCGGTGACCAGCGGCCACTGTCCACCCAGCGACGAGGGCACCCAGCGCGCCAGTGACTCACCGATGGCCTGGCTCATCCCGGACTCGTTCAGGATTCCCATGAAGACACCCGCAGCCAACACCATGATGATCACCTGCAGGGCATTGGCGCCGTGGATCTCGATGATCTGTTGCTGATCCTTCACCTTGCGGTAGTTCAACAGCAGCGCGACGGCGAAGCCGATCTCGAACAGCACCGCGGCCGGGATCTTGGGCAGATGGTACATCCCGCCGAAGACCAGCAGCAGCATCAGCACCATGGTCAGGACAAGGTTGGGCCACAGCATCTTGGGACGCTGCAGGGCGTCGTCCTCATGGGTCACGGTGGCATCCATGGCGGCAATGTCATGCTCGTCCAGCTCGCGGATGCCCAGCCGCTTGCGCTCCTGCAGGCCGCGGATCCACGCCACGCAGATCACCCAGGCGATGGCCAAAAACATCCCGGGCAGGATCCGGCGCAGCAGCGCGCCCTCGTCCAGGTGCAGCGCGGCGATGATCCGGGCCGTCGGCCCACCCCAGGGCAGCAGGTTCATCACGGAATTGGCCAGAATCACGACGACGGCCAGGTCCATCATCTTCATCCCCAGCCGCTTGTAGACGGGGATCATGGCGGAGCAGACGATCATCGTGGTGGTGGAGCCGTCGCCGTCGACGCTGACCACCGAGGCCAGGATCGCCGTGCCCACCAGCACCTTCAGCGGGTCGCCCTTGACGATTCGCAGGATGAAGCGCACCAGCGGGTCGAAGAGCCCGGCGGTGATCATCAGCCCGAAGTAGAGGATGGCGAACAGCAGCATCACCGCGGTGGGCGCGACGCCCTTGATGCCGGCCAGGCTGAACGGGCCAACCTTGCTGCCCAGCCCGGCGAGCAGCCCGATCACCAGCGGCACCAGGATCAGCGAGGTGAAGGGCGTGGCCTTCTTGGTCATGATCAGCGCCATGAACAGCACGACGATCAGATAGCCCCAGATGGCGAGCATCGGCGTCTCCTTTGGCATTCCGAGTGGGGGGTGGCTTGCTGGGGAAACCCAACCACACGGTAGGTGGGTTGCGGGTGGATTTCACCGAATGGCGAGATCCGCGTCCTGGTACACCACGGCGCCCAGAACACTGCCCCTGGTGCGGGTCACCGCTGGTGCCGGCCGCCCCCCCTGCGGGGCCACCCTGCGAATGTTGCACATCGGCCCTCGCTTGCCGGTGTCTCCAGCCGTGCCGCCCACGTCGTCGGAGCCGGATGCCGGGCCAATGCGCAACGGATGCAGGGCAGGCCAGGTCAGGGACCCACCGGGTAGTGCCAGAATGGTGGTCATGCCACGTACGCCATCGGCCCTCAAGGACCTGTCCGTCTCCGACGCCCGGCTTGCCCTGGCAACCACCGCCGGCCGCGCCGCCGCCCTGGCATCCCGCCTTGCCGGACGCGGTTCGGGAGCCTCCATCCGGGGTCAGGTGATGATGAAGGTTGATCCCCGGGCACTGGGGAAGCTGCTGGGCAACCGGCGGATCGCCGTGGTCACCGGCACCAACGGCAAGACCACCTCCACCCACCTGCTGACCGCCGCCATCCGGGCCAGCCTGCCCGATGGCGAACGCGTGGTGGTCACCAATGCCGATGGCGCCAACCTGCACGCCGGGATCGCCTCCGCCCTGGGCGAGGCTCCCCAGGCCACCATCGCCTGCCTGGAGACCGACGAGCGCGTCGTCCCCGACGTGATCCGGCTGGGCCACCCCGAGGTGCTGGTGATGCTGAACTTCAGCCGGGACCAGATGGACCGCAACCATGAGATCAAGTCCCTGGGCTGGGCCTGGCGGGTCGCGCTGGAGGCCGCCGGGGTGCAAGGGCCCGTGGTGGTGGCCAATGCCAATGACCCGCTGGTGGTCTGGTCCGCCCAGCCCGCGCACAAGACCATCTGGGTGGACACCGGGGCCGGTTGGACCCAGGACGCGGCCCTGTGCCCGGCCTGTGGTGCCGTGCTGGCCCGCAGCGACGGCCAGATCGTCGGCGGCGGCTCCTGGACCTGCACCGGCTGCGATCTCACCCAGCCCAAGGCCGACTACCGGGTGGACGGGGAGACCGTGGTCGAGGCAGACGGCACCGTCTGGCAGCTGGAACTGAATGTCCCCGGCCGGTTCAACCGGGCCAATGCCGCCTGTGCCCTGGCCGCGGCCCGGGTGATGGGCGTCGAACCCCAGGTGGCGTTGCGGGGCATGACCACGGTCTCCTCCCCCGCCGGCCGGTTCGCCGTCGGCACCTTTGACGGCGTGCAGGCCCGGCTGCTGCTGGCCAAGAATCCGGCCGGTTGGGCGGAGAGCCTGGCCCTGGTCTCCACCGACCCGGTGGTGCTGGCAATCGACGCGATCGCCGCCGACGGCCGCGACGTGAGCTGGTTGTGGGACGTGGACTTCGAGCAGCTGCGCGGCAAGCACGTCGTCTGCACCGGCCCGCGCGCCCATGATCTGGCGGTGCGCCTGACCTATGGCGATGTCGAGCACAGCATCCAGCACGACCTGATGACCGCCATCAGCAGCCAGACCCACGACGGGGTGCTGGACGTGGTCAGCACCTACACCCCGTTCCAGAAGCTGCGCAAGCTCGGAGGCCTCGCATGAACCCGGACCGCAAGCCCGTCAAGATCGTCCTCGTCTACCAGAGCCTGCTGGGCATCTACGGTGACCAGGGCAACGCCAAGGTGGCGCTGAAGCGCCTGCAACTGCGTGGGATCGACGCGGAACTGGTGACCGTCGAGCCCGGTGAGCCCTTGCCCGACGACGCCGACCTGTACTTCCTGGGCGGCGGCGAGGACATGGCCCAGATCAGCGCTCTGAAAACCCTGCAGGCCGACGGCGGTCTGCGCCGCGGGGTGGAGCGGGGTGGCGTGCTGCTAGCGGTCTGCGCCGGCTTCCAGATCTGCGGCAACACCTTGACCGTCGGGGATCGGGACGAGGTGGTGGACGGCCTGGGTCTGCTGGATGTGGACACCCGTCGGGCCCCGGTGCGGGCCGTCGGCGAGGTGCTGCACCGCTGGACCCGGCCGGACGGCTCCGTCAGCCTGATCACGGGCTTCGAGAACCATGGCGGGCACACGACCCTGGGGCCGGGCGCCAAGCCGTTGGCCACCGTCGAGGTGGGCGTCGGAAACGACGGGTCCGGCGTGGAGGGGGCGGTGCAGCAGGTGGGCGACGGCTGGATCTATGCCACCTATCCGCACGGGCCGCTGCTCCCCCGCAATCCGGAGCTGGCCGATCACCTGCTGGAGCTTGCCCTGGGCCGCAGCCTGGAGCCCCTGCCGATGCCGGAGCTCGACGAGCTGCGCCGCCAGCGGATCGAGGCCGTGCGCGCCCACTGAGTGGGGTCAGCCCGATGGCTCGGACCCCACGTCGGTGGCGCCGCGGACGTCCTCGCCGCCGACGCCGGACGTGGGCTTCGACGGGCTCGGCACGGCCCTCGTCGGCATCATGCGCAGCATTGGCTGAGCCCGGCGAAGCCAGTAGCGTCGACTCATGAAGACTCGACAGCTTGGACCCTTCACCGTCAGCGCCATCGGGATGGGCTGCATGCCCCTGTCCATGGCCCGCGACCCCCAGCCCAGCGAGGAGCAGGCCGTCGCCACCGTGCACGCCGCCCTGGACGCCGGAATCACCTTCTTCGACACCGCCGACATCTACGCCCCGTCGTGGGACCAGATGGGGCACAACGAATGCGTCGTGGCCAAGGCGCTGCGCGGGGTCAGCGGGCGGGAGAAGCTCGTCGTGGCCACCAAGGGCGGGATCACCCGGGGCGACGGGGAGACCTGGGGCCGCGACGGCTCCAAGGAGTATCTCCGCAAGGCCCTGGAGGCCTCCCTGCGGGCCCTGGAGGTGGACTGCATCGATCTCTACCAGTGGCATCGCCCGGACCGCTGGAAGGTCTACGGCGAGGTGGTGCAGCACTTCGCGGACTTCCAGCAGGAGGGGCTGATCAAGGCCGTCGGCATCTCCAATGCCAATGTGGAGGAGATTGAGGTTGCCCAGCAGGTGCTCGGCGAGGGTGGGCTGGTCAGCGTCCAGAACGAGTTCTCCCCGAAGTTCCGTTGCTCCGCCGACGAGCTGACCCACTGCGACCAGCACGGCATCGCCTTCCTGCCGTGGAGTCCGCTGGGCGGCTGCGCCGGGGGCGCCACCGAGGTGGGCCAGCGCTACCAGGCCTTCGGCGACGTGGCGCGGGAGCATGGTGTCAGCCCGCAGCAGGTGGTGCTGGCCTGGGAGCTGGCCAAGAGCCAGCACGTCATCCCGATCCCCGGCGCCAGCCGGCCCGAGTCGATCACGGATTCCGCGAAGGCCGCGGAGCTGGAGCTCACCGACGAGGAAATGGCCCGGCTCGACGGCTGACACCCCGCGAGGGCCCCGACGGTATCCCTGCCCCGCCACACCCGTCCCGACGCCATCCCTCCCGGCGCTCCGTCCCGACGGCATCCCTGCCCCACCACACCGTCCCGACGGCGTCCCGCGCCCACTGCGCAGCCGTTGATGCCAGGGGCAGCCGCTAGAACGGCTGCACAGTGACAGGAACCGCTGCGCAGTGTGCAGTTGGGCCGTGGTGCCGTCGGACAGGAGGATTCCCGGCGCTCCCCCGGTGACACAGCAAGGCCCCGATCGAGTGATCGGGGCCTTGCTGTCTGGTACACCGCCAGGGACTCGAACCCTGAACCCGCTGATTAAGAGTCAGCTGCTCTGCCAGTTGAGCTAGCGGTGCGCGCGAGAAGGAACATTACGCCCGTGGCTGCTGCAGCGCAAATCGGGGTGTTGCAGACGCGGCCGGCCCCTCGACAGGCTCGGGGCGTGGGAGCAGCTCGTCCGGGACCCCTCGACGGGTTCCGCGATGAGGTGGTGGCAGCCTCCGACGGGATCCGAGATGAGGTGGTGGCAGCCCCCGACGGGTTCCGCGATGAGGTGGTGGCAGCCTCCGACGGGATCCGAGATGAGGTGGTGGCAGCCCCCCCCCGACAGGTTCGGGGAACGAGGTTGGCCGTCGCCGATAGATCCGGAACGCAGGTGGGTTGGGCCATGCGAGGGCCCAACCACGGCGGACGAGCTTGTCGAGGCCCCTCCCTCGATGGCGGCGAGCCGTCCCCGGAGACGCAGTAGGGCCCCGGCCAATCGACCGGGGCCCTACTGAGTTGGTACACCGCCAGGGACTCGAACCCTGAACCCGCTGATTAAGAGTCAGCTGCTCTGCCAGTTGAGCTAGCGGTGCGCGCGTTGACCAACTATACGCGGGGTGGATCTGATCGTACAAATCGCGCCCACGGGACCCGATGCGAACACGACGAGGGGCGTCGGGGAGAACTCCCCGACGCCCCTCGCGCGGTCTTGCACGAGCCCTGGTACTACCGCATCACTTCACGCCACCGGCGGTCAGGCCCGCGACGATCCGGCGCTGGAAGATCAGCACCATGGCCAGCAACGGCACCGTCACCACCACGCCAGCGGCCATGATGGCGCCATAGGGGATGTTGTAGGCGGCGTCACCCTGGAAGCCCGCCAGAGCCACCGGGGCGGTCATCTTGCCCTTGTCGGCCAGGAAGGTCATGGCGAACATGTACTCATTCCAGACGGCAATGAAGGTCAGGATGATGGTGGTGAAAATGCCGGGCGCGGCCAACGGCAGGATGATCTTGCGGAAGGCGGTGGTGGGCGTGCAACCGTCCACCATGGCCGCCTGCTCCAGCTCGACGGGCAGCTGCCGGAAGAAGGCCGTCAGGTTCCACACACACAGCGGCAGACCGAAGGACAGCGACGGGATGATCGCCGCCTGGTACTGGTTCATCCAGTTGATCGGCAGCCAGTCGTAGTTGCCAGTGAACATCTTAAGCAGCGGCACCAGGATGGTGATGGCCGGGAACATCGAGCAGCCGATGATGATGGCCAGCACCAGCGCCTTGCCCGTGAACCGCAACCGCGCCAGGGCGTAGGCCGCGACGATGCCGAAGAGCAGGGTCAGGGCCGTGGTGACGGTGGCGATCAGCACCGAGTTGCCCAGCGAGGTGAGGAAGTTGTTCTTCTCGTTGAAGGCGATCCTGTAGTTCTCCACCGAGACCGGGTTCGGGATGAAGTCCGTGCTCAGCCCCATCGTCGGCAGCCGCAGGGAAGTGATCACCATCCAGAGGAAGGGCAGGATGCAGTAGGTGATGATGAAGGCGATGCCCAACAGCGACGCAATGCCGCCGGCCAGTTGGGCACCGGACTTCTTGGGCTTGTTCAGCGTCTCCAGCTCACGCTTGGTGAGCAGTTCCTGGCCCTCGGGGACCGCGAGATTCATGGTGCTCATACCACACTCTCCCCACTGGTGATGGTCTGGTTGGCCTTGGTGCGCGCCACCTGCTGCTTGTGCAGCTTGCGCAGCCGCTTGCGCTGATCACTCCTGGCCCGGGACTCGTCGTCGCCGACGACGTCGGCTCCGAGGAACTTGATGAACAGGAAGGCGACCAGACAGATCAGCAGGAAGAGCAGGATCGAGTAGGCGGCGGCCGGGCCGTAGCGCTGGCTCACGGCCTCCTGGTAGGCGAACATGCTCAGGGTCTCGACGGAGTACTTGTTGGGTCCGATCAAGCCGTAGGGCAGGTCGAACATGCGCATGGTGTCCAGCGTGCGGAAGAGCACGGCCACCACCAGCGCGGGCTTGACCATCGGCAGGGTGATCCGGGTGAACTGCTGCCAGGCGGTGGCGCCATCCACCTTGGCCGCCTCGTAGACCTCGGCCGGGATGGTCTGCAGGCCGGCCAGGGTGAGCAGGCCGATGAAGGGGGCGGTCTTCCACACGTCGGCCATGATCACGGCCCATTGCGAGGCCGCGGAGTCACCCAGCCAGAGGATCTGCTTGCCGAAGACCTTGTTCATCACGCCACTGGTGTCGAAGATCACGGACCACAGCTTGGCGGAGACGATGGTGGGGATGGCCCACGGAATCAGGATCGCGGCACGCACCAAGCCGGTGCCCTTGAAGGCCCGGGCCATGATCAGCGCCATCGCGACACCGAGAATGGTCTCGATCGAGACGCAGATCACGGTGAAGTACATGTTGTTGACGAAGGCATTCAGCAGTCGACCCATGGAGCCGAAGACGCCGTCGACGGCATTGGAGTTGCTGGTCAGGGCGCTGAGGTAGTTCTCGAGGCCGACGAACTTTGTGCCGGTCTCGGCCATGCCGGTGGTGGGGTCGATGCCATTGCTGGTCTTGTAGAAGGACTCGATCACGCTGAGCACGATCGGGATGCCGACCACGAACAGGATCACGGCCAGGGTGGGGGCGACGAGGATCCACGCGAGCGTGCCCTGCCCGTCGCTGAGGGCGTTCTTCTTCACCTTCTTGGTGGAGGCCCCGGTGGTTTCGACAGCGGTTGCCATCTTTTCCCTCCTTTGGGAATCAAGCGGTTGGCATGCAGCCCGGCACGAACCACCTGGAGCGGTCCGTGCCGGGCAGCAATGCTGTCAGGCCTTACTTCTTGGTCAGCTCGGTGAGCTTGGTCTGCAGCCCCTCGAAGGACTCCTTGGGTGCCTTGCCGGCGATCACATTGGCGGTGGCGTCCTGGATGGCCTTGGTGGCGTCGTTGTACTGCACCACCTGCGGGCGGGGCTTGGCGGTCGCGATCGACTCCTTCAGCACCGGCAGGTAGGGCAGCTGCTTGACCAGCTCGGCGTCGGTGTACAGCGACTCACGGGTGGGAGCCAGGGTGGCCTTCTGCGCCGCGGTCTTCTGCTGGGCCTCCTCGCCGTACCACTTGATGAAGTCCCGGGCGGTACCCAGGTTCTTGGCGGTCTTGGAGATGGCCAGGTTGTGGCCACCCAGGGTGGACACGCCGGGGCCGTCCAGGCCGGGCAGCGGGGCGATGCCGAACTTGTCGTTCACCTTGGAGCTGCCGTCGGACTTCTGCATCAGGGAGTAGATGTAGGGCCACTGGCGCAGGAAGACCAGCTTGCCCTGCTGGAAGGCCTCACGCGACGGCTCCTCCATCCAGGTGGTGGCGGCCTTGGGGATGGTGCCGTCCTTGAAGGAGTCCTGCAGCCACTGCACGCCCTTGAGCGAGGCCTCGGAGTTCACCTGCGGCTTGCCGTCCTTGTCGAGGAACTCGCCACCGGAAGAGTTGACGATCTCGGTGACATTGCAGGTCATGCCCTCGTACTTCTGGAACTGGCCGCCGTAGCAGTCCAGGCCCTTCCCCTCGGGAAGTGCCTTGACCTTGGTGCAGGCGGCCTTCATGTCGGCCCAGGTCTTCGGGGCCTCCTTGATACCGGCCTTATCCAGCAGATCCTTGCGGTAGTAGAGCATGGCGCCGTCCGAGCTGGTCGGGTAGGCGTAGAGCTTGTTGAAGTAGGTGGCACCGTCGACGGCGGGCTTCAGCATGCCGTCGGTGGGGAACATGTCCTTGGGCAGCTCGTGCACCCACTGCTTGGCGGCGAACTCGGCGGTCCACACGATGTCCAGGTAGAGCACGTCGTAGTTGGAGGCGCCCTTGGTGTTGGCATTGTCCACCATCTTCTGCCGCTGCTCGTCGGCCGAGGCGGAGAGCTGGACGAAGGTCACCTTCTCGTTCGGGTGCTCCTTGTTCCACTGGTCCAGCAGCGGCTGGACCAGGTTGTTGTTGTCCTTGCCCTGGACGAAGGTGATCGGACCCTTCTGGTCCCAGTTCAGGGCCGCGGCGGACTCGCCCGACTTGGAGTCTCCGCCACCGCAGGCGGCGGTGGCCAGGACGGCGGCGATGGACAGACCGGCAACGGCGAAGCGCTGCGCCTTCTTGGTGGTTGACATGGGTGGATCCTCACTTCTTTGTGGGCCCCGGGAGTACGGGGTCTGCGGCAGAAGAGTATCCGTTGCAACACCCTTCCCCGTAACCAATCCACGCATTGCCACGAAACCGTTATAGACCGCCGCCTTGTCTCTTCACTTCAAGACAATCGGCCCCTTTCGCTAGCAGAGAAATCCCTAGTCAAAAGGCATTGGCAGGTTCCAATTATTCGCCCCGCCCACCCGCAACTGACCAGGTGGAAAGACAGCGGTTGAGGGATTCCTGTCGAGCCCGGGTCTCGCCACGTCCAATGGCGCCGTGAACGGCAGCCGGCCTGCGGTTGCGGCCGGGCACACAACAGGGGCGGCCACCGGTTTGGGTGGCCGCCCCTGACTGCATCGTCCGGCCACGCGGGCCGGACGATCAATTCACTTGCGCTTGCCCTTCTTGGTGACCTTGCGCACAATGGCGCGCACCGTGAGCAGGGCCACCAGCGCGACGGCGGCGGCACCGCTGCCCAGGCTGATCCGGTCCGTGCGCCAACCGTCGTCATCCTTGACGGCATTCTTGGCGGTGCTCTTGGCGTAGTCCACCTCGTTCATCACGAAGGCCTTGGCCTCGTCGACGCTGCGCTGCTTGACCGCCTTGGGGTGCACCTCGGTGACCAGGCCCTCCACATTGGCACTCATCCGGGCGCGCGCCGCGGCGATGTCGGCCTGGATCTGCTTCGCCGAACGGGGATCGGTCTTCTTGTCAGCCATGGGGTTCTCCTGTCTGGCACTACGGGCGACGGGCCCTGGTGGCGCGCTGGTTGGCGCGGACCCGAAGTTCACGTACCAGACTATGCCCACCCGACGGCGGGTGTGCGCTTCCCACCCGTTGGGAGCTGTGCGCTGTGGGCGAACCGTGGCTACGCTGAGGCCCATGACCGAGCGCCTCACGCCGGGCTCCCCCGCGCCCGCCTTCACCCTGCCCGACGCCGATGACCAGCGGGTCAGCCTGGCCGACTTCGCCGGCAAGAAGGTGATCCTGTACTTCTACCCGGCCGCGATGACCCCTGGCTGCACCGTGCAGGCCGTCGACTTCACCGCGTCGCTGAACGAGCTGTGCGCCGCCGGCTACCAGGTGCTGGGGATCAGCCCGGACTCGGTGGCCAAACTGGCCAAGTTCCGGGAGAAGGAGGAGCTGGCGGTCCGGCTGCTGGCCGATCCCGAGCGCGAGGTGCTGCAGGCCTACGCCGCCTTCGGCAAGAAGATGATGTACGGCAAGGAGATCGAGGGCGTGATCCGCTCCACCTTCGTGATCGACGTCGGCGCCGAAGGGCGGGGCACCATCGAGGTGGCCCAGTACAACGTCAAGGCCACCGGTCACGTCGCCAAGCTCCGCCGGGAACTGGGCGTCTGACCTGCTCTGGTGACGTTGGTTGGTTTGGTGCCGGAGAAGGGACTTGAACCCTCACACCTCGCGGTACAGGAACCTAAATCCTGCGTGTCTGCCAATTCCACCACTCCGGCTCGGGGACTGAGTCTAGGGCACGGGCCCCGGAGTCCAGCCATGGCGCCAGCCGGCGGATGATTCCGGGGTGGGCCCGAAAATGGGTGGCGCCGCCCAGCCGTCGTGCCCAAGGATGAGCGGGTGGACTTCACCATCTGCCAGATCGCCGTGCCCAGCCGCGACAGCTTCGACCCGTCGTGGGTGATGGCCCAGACCGACGCGATCCTGCTGACCGACGCCACCGAGGTGCTGGGCGAGCCCGACTTCCACCTGCCACTGGCGCTCCGGGTGCACGGGCTGCGTCGGCAGGTCGACGAGTGGCAGACCATCCTGGTGGCCGTAGCCGGGCTGGACACCGCCGCGCTCCCCCACGGCGAAGACGGCCTGCCCCTGCTCAGCTGGGAGGCCGACCAGGCGCCCACCGAAGGCAGGGTGCTGGGCCTGGTCAGTGTGAGCGGCGGGATCACCGACAATGTGCAGCTGGCCGAGCTGAGTGTGATCGTCGCGGTGGAGCACCGTCGCAACGGGATCGGCAGCGCGCTGCTGGCCGCCGCGGAGACCCTGGCCAGTCAGCGCGGATGCCGCACCGTCCAGTCCTGGAGCGATCACCACCGCCCCGAGCCGGGAGAAGACCACCTGGTCCCGCCCACCGGCTTCGGCGCGGTGCCGCTGGATCGCGCCGGCCGCTTCGCCCAGGCGTCGGGCTACGGGCTGGAGCAGTGCGAACGGCACTCGGTCTGCGAGCTGCCCGGCGACGTGGAGCAGCAGGACCGGCTGTGGGCCGAGGCGCTGCCGCACGCCCTCGACTACCAGATCCGCACCATCGCGGGCCGGATCCCGGATGACCTGGTGGACCGCTACGCCCAGCTGCTGGAGCACTTCACCGAACAGATGCCCAATGCCGGGCTGGACGTGGAGCCGGAGCGCTGGGATGCCGATAGGATCCGTCGCGGGGAGGCCCAGCGCGCCGCCGCTGGGCGGGAGGCGGTCACCACCGTCGCGCTGCACCGCCAGACCCAAGAGCTGGTGGCGGCCACCGACATCACCACCGACGGCACCCACCCGGCGGTCTGTTTCCAGCAGATGACCGTTGTGGACAGCCGGCACCGCGGCCACCGGCTGGGCCTGCTGGTCAAGATCGCCAACCACCGGGCGGTGCATCAGCATCACCCCGAACGGCGGCGGGTACACACCTGGAATGCCGGGGAGAACTCCTGGATGCTGGCCATCAATGACCAGCTGGGCTACCGGGAACGGATCGTGGAGGCGGCCTGGCAGAAGCGGCTCGGACGCATCGGTTTCGGCTCCTTGCGCGCGGCGGACCTCCGGTCTGCGCCACAAACCACCTTCTGAATCCGGGGCAGTGCACCATAGGCACTGAGTGCCACTCAGAATGCAGTTTGCGGCGCAAACCAGCGGAGGCGGGCACCTCAGACGGCCAAACCCCGCCGCGACCGGGCCGTGATTTGATCGTGACCCAGCCAGGCCCCGTTGTGGCACCCGATAGTGTCACGATTGGTGATGAGCCAGGGAGGCAGCATGCGTCGTCGTCAGGTGTTGGGAATCGCGGGTCTGGCCGTCGCCGGAGTCCTGGCGGGTTGCCGCGGCCAGGACGTCCGCGACCCCGGCGCGGATCCCCAACGACCGGCGCCCGCGGGCATGGTGCTGCTGGGTTCCGGCGAGAACCTGGCCGAGACCTCCCGGGAACCGGCGGCCCAGCCCGGTGATGGAAGGCCGTCGTGCACCTTTGCCGGGGCGCTGGCCCGGACGCTGTTCGCCCAGCGGCAGGGGGACCTGCTGGTCTCCCCCACCTCGCTGGCGCTGCCGCTGGCCATGCTGGCCAATGGCGCCAAGGGCAAGACGCTGGCCGATCTGCTGAAGGCCCTGAGGTACCGAGATCTGGCGTCGCTCAACACTCAGCTGAGCGCTTTGCAGCACGCACTGGCCGCTCGCAATGTGGAGATCAAGGACCGGCCGCGCTCCGGCGAGGTGAAGCTGGAGCTGACCAATGCACTGTGGGCGCAGCAGGAGACGCCGGTGAAGCAGGGCTTCCTGGACCAGACGGCCCGGTGGTACGGCGCCGGTCTGCACGGCGTCGACTTCACCGACGCTGCCCGGACCGTCCAGCAGATCAATGACTGGGCGGCGGAGAAGACCCATGACCGGATCAAGGACCTGCTCACCCAGGACGCCGTCAATGAGGACACCCGGTTGGTGCTGACCAACACGGTCTGGTTCAAGGCGCCGTGGGCCAAGGAGTTCTCCAAGCAGGGCACCATCCCGTTCACCAAGGACGACGGCGGCACCACCCGGCCGGAAGTCTTCAAGCCGTTCACCCAGTACTGGGCCCAGGGCGAGGGCTGGCAGGCCACCGCCCTGGACTATCTGGGTGAGGAGCTGGCGATGGCCTTCGTCCTGCCCGGCAAGGGCGCGGAGCAGGCGCTGCTGGATGAGTGGGCCGACGTTGGCCTCCACGCGCTGCTGACCGGCTGGCGGGCTGCCGACGTGAACCTGACCGTGCCGGTGTGGAAGCACGAGCAGAGCCTCAATCTGGTCGAGACCCTGAAGCAGCTGGGCATCACCCACCTGTTCCCGGGGCAACAGGTGGACCTGACCGGGATCCGGGAGGAGCCACTCGCCGTCTCCGGCGTGGTCCAGAAGACCTGGATCGCGGTCGACGAGCAGGGCACCGAGGCCGCCGCCGCCACCGCCGCAATGGTGGGCGCCACCTCCGCCGAGGCCCCACGCGAACGGCACGAACTGGTGCTCAACCGGCCCTTCTGGTACGTGATCTTCGACCGGCAGACGGCGACTCCGCTCTTCGTCGGACGGGTGGCCAACCCGGTTCCCTGACCCCGGGTGGGCCTCGACAGGCTCGGCCGCCGTGGTGCGGCGGGTGTTTCGGCAACCGGTTGCTGAGCCCGTCGAAGTGGTTCCGCACCAGGGCGGCCAATCCAACCCCGACGACCGAACCCGCCGGAGCGACTCCACCCCAATGCCGCCAACCCAACCACGGCGGCCGAGCCCGTCGAAGTGACTCCAGCCCAATGCCACCGACCCAACCCGACGACCGAGCCCGCCGAAGTGACTCCACCCCACTTTTGACCAACCCAACCACGGCGGCCGAGCTTGTCGAGGCCCCACGTCGAACCGGTCACTCCCCCGGTTCGGTGACCTCCCAGGTCATCGGGACGGGGCCATCGGGGCGGGTCAGGTTCTCGTCGTCCGTGCGGAAGGTGCGCACCGGCCCGACGCCGGTCAGCCGGGTCTCGAAGCGGACGGTCACCCGCCCCAGACCGGAGCCCCAGACCCAGCCGCGGCCGAAGTCCGGATGCTCCACCTCACTGCCCGGGTACCAGTCCCCGCGATGCCGGACGCGCTGCGGTGGCGGCTCGGTGCTGGTGTGGTCCTCGATCACCACCTCGTCGCCGTCCAAGACGAACAGCTCCTCCTGCGCGGCCTGGGTGAAGTTGGCCACGCCGACGCCGAGCAGCCGCACCCCTTCCCGGACGTCGAGCGCGGCCAGGAGTTCCCGCGCCACCTGCGCCACCCGCTCGGCATTGTCGGTGGCGCCGTGCAGGGTGCGGGACCGGGTCCAGGTGGTGAAGTCACCCAGGCGCACCTTGAGGGTGATGGTGCGGGCAAACTGGCCCGACGCCTGCAACCTGCCGGCAACGATCCCGGCATCGCGGACGGCGATCCGCTCCAGCTCGGCCCGGTCGGTCAGGTCGGTCTCGAAGGTGTCCTCGACGCTGATGGACTTGGCCTCCCGATGGGGGCTGACCGGCCGGTCGTCGCGGGCGAAGGCCAGCTCGTGCAAGGGCTCGCCCCAGCTACGGCCAACTTCCCGGGATAGCTCGGCCACCTCGGCCCGCTGCAGGTCGGCGACCGTCTTGATCCCCAGCCGGTCCAGCTTCTCCATCGTCACGGGACCGACGCCGGGCACGGCGCGGGCCGGCAGCGGGGAGATCGCCGCCACCTCGCCCCCGGGTGGTACCACCACCAGACCATTGGGCTTGGCCATCTCCGAGGCCACCTTGGCGATGAACTTGCTGGAGCCGACCCCGACGCTGGCGGTCAGCCCCTCCGTGCGCTCGTACAGGTCGGCACGCAGCCGCTGGCCCAGGGCGCGCAGCTGCTCGAGGTCATGGCAGTCATGGCCGCCCGCCTCCAGGTCCACGAAGGCCTCGTCGATGCTCAACGGTTCCACCAGCGGGGAGAGCTCGTGCAGCAAGGCCATCACGATCCGGCTGGACTGACGGTAGGCATCGAACCGCCCGCCCAGGAAGGCGGCGTGCGGCGCCCGGCGTCGCGCCTCGTGCGAGGGCATCGCGGAGCGCACCCCGAAGGCCCGGGCCTCATAGCTGGCGGTGGAGACCACCCCGCGCTGCCCCACCCCGCCGACGATCACGGCCTTGCCGCGCAACGACGGCTTGTCCCGCTGCTCGACGGCGGCGAAGAAGGCATCCAGGTCCAGGTGCAGGATGCTGGCGGTGGGCCTCAACCGAGCTCGGAGACCTTGGCGGACCACACCTGCAGCGGTCCCCGCTCGTCGGTGCGTTCCTCGGTGACCTCCAACCCCACCTTCTGGGCGACGGCCGTCGCGGCGGCATTGTCCGGGCGCAGGGTGGCGCGCAGTTCGGCCTGGGGCTGCACCACCTTCAACGCCCGGATCCCGGCCTCGGCCACCTCCACGGCATAACCCTGCTGCCGGGCGGATTCCTGGAAGCGGTAGTACAGGCTCCAGGTGCGTTCCGGCAGTTCCTTGCTGCGGCGCACCCCACCGACGCCGACCGGGGCGTCGTGCAGACTGTCGCGGACCAGCCAGTAGCCCAGGCCATCATTGAGCCAGTGCTCCACATTGGCCTGGATACCGGCCATGTGGCGTTCGATCGGCACCGCGGGCAGGTCCGGTGCCGAGTAGAGCCGGGCCCAGTCGTCCAGGTCCTTGGGGCCGACGGGCACCAGGGTGAGCCGTTCGGTGCGGGTGATCGGGAAGCGACGGGTGAAGTCGAACTCGCCGCGGGCGTCGCGGCAGAGCTCCCGCCACTCGTCGGGGTCGACGTCGGGGAAGGTGACCGAGCCGGGGGCCTCGTCGTGCACCTCGGTGATGTCCAGCTCGGTCAGGTAGTCCCAGGTGTTGCGGTAGACCTGTCCGCCGCCGCAGACAAAACAGACGTCGTCCAGGGCAGCGGCCAACTCCAGCGCCAGCTCCACCGAACCGACGGCAAAACTGGGCGCCGATTCCCGGTCGCTCAGCTCGATCTGTTCCGGGTCCCGGCTGACCACGATGGTGGTGCGGCCGGGCAGGTAGCTGCCGATGGCGTCGTGGGTGTGGCGACCCATGATGATCGGGTGCCCCATGGTCACCGCCTTGAATCGCTCGAAGTCCTCGCGGAACTTGAAGGGCTGGTCGTGACCGTCACCGATCACACCATTGCGCCCGACGACGGCGATGGCGATGACGCGCATGGGTTCTACCTCCTCGTGATGGCACCATCCTGCCATCCGCCCCCGACAGTTTTCGTGATCACAGGCCCAGGTGGGCGGGGATGTCCTTGACCCCGTCCAGCACGGCCGTCGCCCCGGCCCCGGCCAGCGCCTCCCGGCTCAACTGGCCGGTCAGCACGCCGATGCTCTGGGCGGCGCCGGAGCGCAGCCCGGCCTTGACGTCGGCGACGGTGTCCCCGGCCACCAGCACCGTGGTCATGCAGTCAACCCCGGTGCGCTCCAGGGCACGGTGCACCATGTAGGGCGCCGGACGGCCGGCGGCCACCTCGTCGGCGCAGACCACGGCGTCCAGCTGCTGGCCGACCTCCCAGCCCAGGGCGGTGAGCAGCGGCTCGGCCACCTCCCGGGAGAAGCCCGTGGTCAGGGCGACCTTGATCCCGGCTGCTCGGAGCGCGTCGAAGGCCTCGGCCACGCCGGGCAGCGGGACCGGTGGGGTTTGGGTGTAGTAGCGGCGCAGCAGGTCGACGAAGTCGGCATAGGTCTGGTCCACCACCTCGGCGGTGGGCTCGACACCGCCCAGGCGCAGCAGATTGGTGATGGCATCGCGCTTCTCGGTGCCCATCCAGGTCTGCAGGTCACCGTCGGCGACGGTGGCGCCGCGATTGGTGACGCTGTCACGCAGGGCGTCGTAGACGCGTCCGCGGTCGTCGATGGTGGTGCCGGCCATGTCAAAGGCGCACAGGCGGATGGGAGTAGTGGTGGTCATGAGGGATCCTCCGTGGGGTTGAGGTGGAGCAGGGCGCCCCGGTGCTGGGCGGTGTTCTCGATGGTGAAGGTGGTCCGGCCGGGCAGGTAGCGGTCGTCGGAATACTCGACGGGCCGCTCATCGGGAGTGAAGGTGACCCGCCGCACCCGCAGCAGCGGCTCCCCGGGCTGGATGCCGAGGAGTTGCGCGTCGGTCTGGTCGGCGGCGACGGCGTCGATGGTGTGCCGACCCCGGGCCAGATCGACGCCCTGACTGGCCAGATGGGCGAAGATCGAGCCCGAGTCGGTGTCGAAGTCGAACAGGGTCCGGCCCACGTGCAGCACGAACGTGGTGCGCTCCACCATGGTGGGGACACCATCCAGGCTGCGCTGGCGCAGCAGCTGCACAACGGGTTCCCCGGCGTCCAGGTCCAGCTCCGACGCGATCTCGGCGGGGCAGGCGCGCCGCGCCATCTCGTGCAGGTGCTGGCCGGGGGTGCGGCCGATGGCGAGCGCCCATTGGCTGAAGGAGATGAACTGGCTGAAGGACTGCGCGGGCGGGGCCTGGCGCACCCGGGGCGAGCGCCCCTGGCCGCCCACCAGCAACCCCTCGGTGCGCAGTGCGTTGAGCGCCTGGCGGACCGTGCCGCGTGAGGCGCCCGTCGCCCGAACCAGCTCCGCCTCACTGGGGGCGCGCTCACCCGCGGGCCAGGCGCCGCTCGCGATGCGCTGGCGGAAGTCCTGCGCCAGCTGACTGTGGAGCGGTTCACAACGGTGCACATCTTGACTGTACAAGTTACGCCTCATCTCGCACAAACACCCCTTCAATCCACGGCTGCTCCGTGAACGATGGGTTAACTTGTCCATACAAGAAGCTGATCGGCTTGCCTGTGGCGGGCGACGCGGGGTGTGATGAAGCCATGGACATCACCCCCGAGCGCCGTCAGCTGGTCATCATCGGGGCCGGGATCATCGGCCTCGCCCACGCCTTCGAGGCCCACCGCCGTGGGCTCCGGGTCACCGTCGTGGACCGGGAACACCGGGCCACCGGAGCGTCGGTCCGCAACTTTGGCCACGCCTGCTTCTCTGCCCAGCCCACCGACCTGACCGAGCTGGCGGCCTCCTCCCGCGACGGCTGGCTGGAGGCCGCCCGGACCACCGGCTTGACCGCCGAGCAGTGCGGCACCCTGGTGGTGGCCCGCTCCGAGCTGGAGGCGGAGCTGCTGGCCCAGTTGCGGGAGGCACGCGGCGGCCAACGGGTGGAACTGCTCACGGCGTCGCGAACCCGCTACCTGCTGGGCGGTCTGGGCTCCCCCGAGGTGGTTGGCGGCGCCCACCTGCCGTTGGACGTCCGGGTGGACCCGCGGACCACCGTTGACCGGCTGGCCGCCTGGCTGGCCGGGCAGGGAGTGGACTTCCTGCGCGCCACCCAGGTGGGCGCCCTGACCAGCGACGGCTCCGGGGCGGTCCTAGTGACCAACCGGGGCGAGTTGCGGGCCGAGCAGGTGATCATCGCCACCGGGCATGACCTGGTACACCTGTTGCCCCACCTGGCCGAGTCCCACCAGGTGCAGCGCTGCACCCTGGCGATGCACCGCGTCGCCACGCCGGGGCAGGCCCGGATCAGCCCCGCGGTGCTCACCACGACGTCGATGCTGCGCTATGGCGCCTTCACCGAGCAGCCGGCCGCCGACCAGTTGCGTCGCCAGGTCCGGGCCACCCGCCCGGACCTCCTGCAGGCCGTCGCCAACGTGATGTTCACCCAGCTTCCCGACGGCAGCCTGCTGGTGGGCGACACCCACGACTATGCCGACTCTCCCCTGCCCTTCGTCCCCGAGCAGCGCTCCCGCCTGGTGCTCGACGAGGCGGCGGCCGTGCTGGGCGTCGACCACCTGGACGTCCTGGAACGTTGGCAGGGCGTCTACGCCAACAGCAACCGGGGTCCGTTGCTGGTGGCCGAGCCCCTGCCCGGGGTGCGCGTCGTGACCGTCACCTCCGGCGTCGGCATGACGCTGTCCTTCGGTCTGGCCCGCCAGAGCCTCGACGCGCTCTGACCTCCCGACAGCGTGCCGCTGGACGAGCGCAGCTCCGAGCCTGCGAGGAGCGGTGCGCGCGAGTCCACCAGGGGTTCAAGGGGGCTGGAAGCCCCCTTCATCGACTAGACCGCGATCGGCGCCTTGATGCCGGGGTGCGGGTCGTAGTTCAGGACCTCGATGTCGGCCAGCTCGAACCGGTCGATCTCGGTGACGTGGGGGTTGAGCTGCAGCTGCGGCAAGGGACGCGGCTCGCGGCTCAGCTGCAGCGCCACCTGCTCGAAGTGGTTGGAGTAGATGTGCGCATCGCCCAGGGTGTGCACGAAGTCGGCCACCTCCAGGTCACAGACCTGCGCGACGAGGTGGGTCAGCAAGGCATAGGAGGCGATGTTGAAGGGGACGCCCAGGAAGATGTCGGCGCTTCGCTGGTAGAGCTGGCAGGACAGTTTGGCCTTGCCTGCGTCGGTGGCGGGGGTGACGTAGAACTGGAAGAGAGCGTGGCAGGGCGGCAGGGCCATGTTCTCCACGTCGGCCACATTCCAGGCGCTGACGATGTGCCGGCGGGAATCCGGCGTGTGCTTGATCTGGTCAATGACGGCGGCGATCTGGTCGATGTGTTCCCCCGACGGGGTGGGCCAGCTGCGCCACTGATAGCCGTAGATCGGGCCGAGATTGCCATTCTCGTCGGCCCATTCGTCCCAGATAGTGATGCCGTTGTCGTGCAGCCAGCCGACATTGGTGTCGCCGCGCAGGAACCACAACAGCTCGCCGAAGATGCTGCGGGTGTGCAGCCTCTTGGTGGTCAGCAGCGGGAAACCCTCGGCCAGGTCGAAGCGCATCTGGTGGCCGAAGATGCTGCGGGTGCCGGTGCCGGTCCGGTCGGACTTGTCGACGCCGGTCTCCATCACCGTGCGGAGCAGGTCACGATACTGCTGCATCGGCATCCCCCTGCTGGCCGTCGGCCTCTGTTTCCTCGCCGGGCTGATCACCATCACTGCGCGCGGCCCGTTCGGTGGCCAGCTTGAGGTTCAGCAGCCCGGCGACGGTGGGGAGCATCGCCTGGACTGCCTGGGCGCGGTGGCTGATCCGGTTCTTGACCTCCGGGGCCAGCTCCGCGCTGGTGAGGCGACGGCCATCCACCTCGGGCGCGTCGTCGGGGCAGAAGATCGGGTCGTAGCCGAAGCCGTTCTCGCCGTGCCGTTCAAAGGCGATGTCGCCGGGCCATTCCCGGCGGACACTCTCGGCATGGCGCATGCCCTCCATCCCGTCGGGCACGACGAAGGCCATCGCGCAGACGAAGCGGGCGGTGCGCTGGCCCAGCGGCACATCGCTGATCTGGGCCAGCAGCAGGTCATTGTTGGCCTCGTCGTCGCATTCCGGGCCGGCCCAGCGGGCGGAGCGTACCCCGGGGCAGTTGTTCAGGGCGTCCACCTCAATCCCGGAATCATCTGCCAGGGCAGGGACCCCGGTGCGCAGGGCGCAGGTGCGGGCCTTGATCAGGGCATTGCCCTCGAAGGTGCGCTCGGTCTCGGCCGGCTCCGGGTAGGGCTCGACATCGGCCAGACCCAAGATGT
Organism: Luteococcus sp. H101; assembly: GCF_038433155.1. Lineage (NCBI taxonomy): Bacteria > Bacillati > Actinomycetota > Actinomycetes > Propionibacteriales > Propionibacteriaceae > Luteococcus > Luteococcus sp. H101. The sequence continues at coordinate 96,713 of NZ_JBCDMW010000029.1, read as the reverse complement.
CGATCGGCAGTTCCGCGGCCTCGACGACGGCGCGCAGCTCGCGCAGCTTCTTGGCATTGTTGGTGGCCAGCACCACCTGCGGGCGGGTGGTCTCCGGCTGCTGCTCACTCATCGCTTGTCCTCGGTCAGGGCGGCGACCTGCAGCTGCTTCAGCTCGTCGCAGCCCTTGAGGCCCAGGTCCAGCAGGGTGTTCAGGGTCTCCCGGTCGAAGGGCACGCCCTCGGCCGTGCCCTGCACCTCGATGAAGTCACCATTGCCGGCCACGACGATGTTCATGTCGGTGTCGGCGGTGGAGTCCTCGGTGTAGGCCAGGTCCAGCATCGGGACGCCGTCGACGACGCCCACGCTGATGGCGGCGACGGAGTCCTTGAGCGGCTCGCCCTTGAGGGCACCCTTGCCGCGCAGGTGCTCGATCGCGTCGGCCAGCGCCACGTAGGCGCCGGTGATCGACGCGGTGCGGGTGCCCCCGTCGGCCTGCAGCACGTCACAGTCGATCACGATGGTGTTCTCCCCCAGCGCCTCATAATCGATCACGGCGCGCAGTGCCCGCCCGATCAGCCGGCTGATCTCATGGGTGCGGCCGCCGATCTTGCCCTTGCGGGACTCGCGGCCACTGCGGGTGTGGGTGGAGCGCGGCAGCATCTCGTACTCGCTGGTCACCCAGCCCTTGCCCTGGCCCTTCATCCAACGCGGCACGCCCTCCTCGACGGTGGCGGCCACCAGCACGCGGGTCTTGCCGAACTCGATCAGGCACGAGCCCTCCGCATGGTCCAGCCAGTTGCGGGTGATCTTCACCTCGCGCAACTGGTCGGCCGCCCGGCCGTCGATTCGGGTTGTGGAGGTCTGCTCATTTGCCATGTCCCCAAAGCTATCGCGTGCCACCGACAGTTTTCCTCCCCAACGGTCCCCAACCGTCAGCAGGAGCGCTGTGGGCGGCATGCGCTAACGTCGGGAACATGCCCACACCCGATGACGCCACCCGAAATGCACTGGGCCTGGCCGCCCTGTGCAGCACGATGGGCGTCCTGCACTTCGTCCGGCCCGAACCCTTCGACCAGCTCATCCCAGACCCGCTGCCGGGAAGACCCCGCGCTTGGACCCTGGGCTCCGGCATGGCCGAGCTGGCTGTGGCCGGCCTGCTGGCAGTGCCTGCCACGCGGCGTCTGGGCGGTGGAGCCGCGGCTGCCCTGTTCGTCGGGGTCTTCCCGGGCAATCTCAAGATGGCGAGGGACTGGCGGGATCGCCCGGCCTGGCAGCAGGCGATGGCCCTGGCTCGGCTGCCACTCCAGGCGGATCTGGTGCGTCGTGCGCGCATCGTCGCCAAGGGCGCCTGAGCAGCGGCGACGCGATCACTCAGCGGCCCAGGGCTTCGGCCTCCGCGCCGATCGTGGTGGACTCGCCGTGGCCGGTGTGTACCACCGTCTCGTCGGACAGGGCGAACAGCCGGCGACGGATGCTGTCCTCCAGCACCTCCCGGCTGCTGAAGGAGCGGCCGGTGGCGCCGGGGCCGCCCTGGAAGAGCGTGTCACCGCTGAACAGCACGCCCAGCGAGGGCACGTACAGGCAGACCGCGCCCGGGGCGTGACCCGGGGTGTGGATCACCCGCACGTCGCTGCCACCCACCTGCAGCAGCTGACCGTCGGCCAGCCCCAGGTCGGGTAGCCGTTCGGGGTGGGTCAGGTGCCAGACCGGCAGGTCGTCGGGGTGCAGCAGCACCGGGGCGTCCACCTTCTCGGCCAGCTCGGGCGCCTTGCGGACGTGGTCGTCGTGGCCGTGGGTGCAGACCACCGCCACCACCCGTCGCTCCCCCACCACGTCCAGGATCGTGTCCACGTCGTGCGGGGCGTCGATCACCAGGCACTCGGTGTCATCGCCCAGCACCCAGATGTTGTTCTCGACGTCGAAGGTCTCGCCGTCCAGGCTGAAGGTGCCGCTGACGACGGCGTGGTCAATGCGCAGGGTCATGGGGTTCTCCTCCGGTTGGGGGCAGCGGGCGCTCTCAGTCGATGACCACCACACTACGCAGCACGTCGCCGGACTTCATCCGGGCAAAGGCCTGCTCCACGTCGCCCAGGCCGATCTTCTCGGTGACGAAGGCGTCCAGCGGCAGCCGACCCTGCAGGTAGAGGTTCACCAGCATCGGGAAGTCCCGGCTGGGCAGGCAGTCGCCGTACCAGGAGGACTTGATGGCGCCGCCGCGGCTGAAGATCTCGATCAGCGGGACCTCCCAGGTCATGTCCGGGGTGGGCACGCCGACGAGCACCACCCGGCCGGCCAGGTCCCGCGCCTCGAAGGCCTGCTGGAAGGTCTCGGGGCGGCCGACCGCGTCCACCACGACGTCGGCGCCGAAGCCGTCGCAGATCTCGCGGATCTGGCTCACCACCGATTCGTCGGTGGAGTGCACGGTGTGGGTGGCCCCCAACGCCGTGGCCTGTTCCAGCTTGCGGTCATCCACGTCGACGGCGACGACGGTGGCCGCCCCGGCCAGCACGGCACCAGCCACGGCGGCCATCCCGACCCCGCCCAGCCCGATCACCGCGACGCTCTCGCCGCGCTTGACCTGGCCGGTGTTCAGCGAGGCGCCCAGACCGGCCATCACGCCGCAGCCCAGCAGCCCGGCCACGGCGGGTTCGGCACGCTCGTCGACGATGGTGCACTGGCCCGCCGCGACGAGGGTCTTCTGGGCGAAGGCGCCGATCCCCAGCGCCGGGGTCAGTTCGGTGCCGTCGGCCAGGGTCATCTTCTGGGTGGCATTGGCGGTGTCGAAGCAGTACCACGGCTCGCCCTTGAGGCAGGCCCGGCACTGGCCGCAGACGGCGCGCCAGTTGAGCACCACGTAGTCACCGGGCTTCACATTGGTGACATCCTCACCGACGGCCTCGACGACGCCCGCGGCCTCGTGGCCCAGCAGAAAGGGGAAGTCGTCGTTGATCCCGCCCTGCTTGTAGTGCAGGTCGGTGTGGCAGACCCCGCAGGCCTGGACCTTCACCAGTGCCTCGCCGGGCCCCGGATCGGGGACGACGATGTCCACCAGCTCGATATCGGCGTCCTTGCTGCGGGCGATCACGGCCTTCACGGTCTGCGACATGGGGGTCCTTTCGACGAAATCTTGGGGGTGGGCTGCCAATGGTGCGTCAAAGTGGGCAGCCTTTTGGATGTTGCACGTGCCAATAGTTTTCTGTGTCCACCAGGCTGCCAACTTTGGCGAGGGGTTGGGGCTGGCTTCGGCTGGTTCAGCCAGTGGGAGGGCTCAGTGGGTGGCTTCGACGGCTGTGGCGGAAGCAATCTGGCGGTGACTTTCGGCAGGCTCGGGCACCGGCAGCGCCGGCCCGGACACCTCGGACATGGCGCAGCCGCCGTCGGATGCGAGCGCAAGCGGCAGCGGCTGCCAGGTCAAAGGCCCCGCGGGGTCAGCGGGGGCAGGTGCAGCGATCCTCGGGCTTGACGTCCTTGAGGGCTTCCTCGATGTGCTGGCCGCAGCCCTCCCAGGTGGGCTTGCCGCACTTCTCGCAGGTGATCTTGTGGCACATGGGTGTCTCCTCACATCGGGTGGTGTGCTGCCCACCATCCTGCCACTGCCTGGCCAGGCGCGGGTATGGCCCGGGCGCGGCGCGGGTCAGTGTTTGCCCAGGGCGATCTGCTGCACGTCGTGCACGAAGCCGCCCATCAGCCGGCTGCCGATGCCCTCGAAGTCGTGGTCGCTGCCGGTGGTGAGGAAGAGCCGCTGCGCCTCCCGTGGGGTGTGGTGCAGCAGTTCCCGGCGCTGCAGCGCGGTGTAGGTGGCCTTGGCGCACTCCTCCGACGAGCTAACCAGGGTCACCTCGTCGCCCAGGACATAGCTGATCACGCCCTGCAGCAGCGGGTAGTGGGTGCAGCCCAGGATCAGGGTGTCGCACCCGGCGCGCTGGATCGGCTCCAGGTACTCCCGGGCGGCGCCCAGCAGCTCGTCGCCACCGGTGATGCCGGCCTCGACGAACTCCACGAAGCGGGGGCAGGCCTGGGTGATCAACTGCACCTCGGGGGCCACGACGACGGCGTCGTTGTAGGAGCGGGAATTAGCGGTGGCCTCGGTGCAGATCACGCCCACCCGGTTGTTGCGGGTGGCAGCGACGGCGCGTCGGGCGGCGGGCAGGATCACCTCGATGATCGGCACGTTGTAACGTTCCCGGGCGTCGCGCAGGGCGGCCGAGGAGGCGGAATTGCAGGCAATCACCAGGGCCTTCACGCCGTGGGTGACCAGCCGGTCCATGCACTCGATGGCGTAGGAGCGCACCTCGGCGATCGGCCGGGGGCCGTAGGGCGTGCGAGCGGTGTCGCCCAGGTAGATGACGTCTTCATTGGGCAGCTGGTCGACGATGGCCCGGGCGACGGTCAGGCCGCCGAAGCCGGAGTCGAAGATGCCGATCGGTGCATCACTGCCGATCTCTGACTCGAAGGGGATCACTCGCACTTCCTTTCAACCCGAGCAATGATAGTTCTGATGGCAGGTTCGGCCCGAACCACACCCAACACGCCTGCCTGAGGAGACACCGATGACCGGCGCCCGCCCGAAGCCCTCCGGCCGCACCAGTGGCCTGTACCGGCTGGCCACCGAGCGTCCGATCGCCCGGCGGACCGCCGCCCTGGCAGCGGCCGCGGCCACCGGAATCATGAGTGGCTGCGTGCGGATGCGCCAGGTCAAGCCCGGCGTGGTGGAGCGTGTGGTGCCGGCCAATGACGAGGCGGACCGGCTGTTCACCGGCTACTACCCCGTGGGCAAGGACTTCGACTCAGCCGACGTGACCATCGACGAGCACGGTGACCGGGTGGTGCTGGCGGTGGACATCACCACCTCCAGCGCGGGCCGGGGCGGGGCCGCTGCCGATGGCCAGGAGCAGAGCTTCGAGATCGAGCTGGCCTCCCCCCGTCGCAAGCGCCCCTTCGTGGACCGCGACGGGAAGCCGATCACCGTTGCGCAGAAGTAAGTCAGGGGCGACGCAGGCTGAGCTGCACCAGCACCGGGCCGGTGCGCTGGGTGGACGGGCCGTCGGAGCCGCAGCCCGCGCTCCCGTCGGAGCGTCCCGAGGCGCACGTCCCGCAACCGCCGCTGGGGCAGCCCATCGCCAGTTCCTTGGCCTCGATCCGACCCATCCGTCGCAGGTGGTCAATCGAGGTCTGCACCACGTCGGGCCCCAGCCCGGTGCGCTGCCCGATCTCCTCCAGGCTGGTGGCGCCGGACTCGAAGGCGGCCAGCACGGCGCTCAGCGGCCGCTGCGGGGCACTCGTCGAGGCACTCACCAGAACAGCTTCCCGATCTGGAAGACCGCCACGGCACTGACCCAGGCAACCGCCAGCTGCATCGCCACCCCGAAGACGGTCCACTTCCAGCCGATCTCCCGTTTCTGCGCGGCCAGCGTCGCGACGCACGGGGTGTAGGCCAGCAGGAAGACCAGGAAGGCGATCACGGCCGGCAACGCGTGACCACCCGACGACTTCTCGAAGTCCGCGGTGATCCGCTCGCCCAGGGTGCCGGGGTCTCCCCCCTCTTCCGGTTCGTCGACGGCATAGGTCTGTGCCCAGGAGGAGATCACGGCTTCCTTGGCGACGAAGCCCACCACCATGGCGGAGGTGGTCTGCCACTGGTCGAAACCGGCAGGCCGGAAGACGGGGCTGACGGCCTGCGCGGCAACACCGTAGGCGGAGTCCTCCACCGGCACCTCGCCAAAGGTCTCGTGGCTGTTGGTGGGCAGGGACTGCAGCAACCAGACCACACAGACCGTCGCGACGATGATCCCGGACGCGGTCTGCAGGAAACCCTTGAGCCGCACCCAGGTGACGCTGGCGGTGAGCCGCGCGGTGGGCCGCTGGTAGGGCGGCAGGTCCAGCACCAGCGGCTCGGCGCCCATGGTGCGCCACAGCGTCTTGCGCAGCGCCAACCCGCACAGCACCACCATCAGGATGCTGACCAGGTACATCGCGAAGACCACGGTGCCGGCCCACTTGCCGAAGAAGGTGGTGGCCACCAGCACATAGACGGTCAGTCGGGCGGTGCAGCTGGTGAAGGGCACCAGCAGCGCGGTCAGGATCCGCTGGCGCTCCTGAGGCAGGATCCGCGTCGCGGAGATGGCGGGCACATTGCAACCGAAACCCACCACCAGCGGCAGGAAGGCGCGGCCGGGCAGGCCCAGGGAGCGCATCATCCGGTCGGTGACCACGGCGGCGCGGGCCATGTAGCCCGAATCCTCCAGCAGGGCCAGCAGCAGGAACATCAGCGCCATCAGCGGGGCGAAGGTGAGCAGCATGCCGACGCCGGCCACCAGGCCGTCGACCAGCAGGCCCTGCACCCAGCTCTCCCCCAGCCCAATCTGGCTGAGCGCCCAGGTGACGCCGTCGCTGACCGGGCCCGCGAACAGCCCGTCCAGGAAGTCCTGCATCGGGGCGGCCACAACGGTGGTGATCTGGAAGACGCACCACATCACGGCCATGAAGATCAGCGGGCCGATCACCGGCGCGGTGACCCAGCGGTCCACCGTGTCGCTGAGGGACGCGCGAGCCTGGCCCGAGTCCCGGGTTCCGGCGGAGACCGCATTCTCGATGAAGCCGAAGCGCTCGTCCTCCCGCACCAGGTCGGCGTCCAGCACCGTGAGCTCCGGGCTGGGCACCTCGGTCAGCGGGCGCGGCTGCGCCTCCGGGGCGGCCAGGGCCTCGTGCACCACCCGGGTCAGGTTGTCGTCGCCACGACGGTGCCGGGGGTCCAGCGCCACCACGGGGCAGCCCAGCTCGGTGGCCAGGGCAAAGGTGTCGACGTCGATCCCGCGGTGCCGTGCCACGTCCAGCATGGTCAGCGCCACCACCACCTTCATGGCGCGTTCCCGCAGCTGGGCAACCAGGTAGAGGCTGCGCGCCAGGTGGGCGGCATCCGCCACCACGACGGTGACGTCGGGCCGCTCCTCGGCCGGGCCGTCGACCAACAACTCCCGGGTCAGGGCTTCGTCGGGGCTGACCGGGTCCAGGGAGTAGGCGCCGGGGAGGTCCACCAGGGTCAGGTCCAACCGCTTGGGGCCCGTTGCCATGTTCTCGCAGTGGCAGTCGACGCAGTCACAGGTGCGTCCCTCGACGCTCGTGCGCCACACGCCTCGGGAGACACTGACGGTGGTGCCGGGCCAGTTGCCCATGGTCACGCGGGACCCCGTGAGGCTGTTGAACAGGGTGGACTTGCCGGAATTGGGGGCACCGACGAGGGCCACCACGGGCGCGTCGGTTCCGGCGCCGTCACCGGAACCCTCACTGTGACAGGTGGCCTTGACGCTGGGAATCTTCTTGCGGGTGCTGACCTGGAGCAGCTGCGGGGAGTTGACGTCGATGCTCACGCGGCGACCTCCGGCAGGTCCTCGGGGGTCAGCATCGGCTCGACGAAGAGCCGGGAGAGCATGGTCTTGTCCAGGGCAATCCGGGAGCCGGCCACCTGCAGCACGCGCCCGCCGCCGGCGGTGGTGTGCACCAGCACCACCTGTGCCCCGCGTCGGATCCCCAGTGCCGAGAGTCGGCGACAGAGGTCCGGCGCCCCCTCGGCGCGAACCAGGGTGAGTGGCTTCCGCAACGGTGCGGTGGCGAGGCTGATCGGATTCATGGGAATCACGATAGACGTCTTAGGTAAGCCTAAGCTAGCCGGGGTGGGGATTATCACAGGCTCGACCGTGTGATTCCATGGCAGCCGGGGAGCCCGCCAACACTTGGTCACCTGTCCTGAGGACATTTGTGTTGCATAGTCGCCACCAAAAAGACCTCAGGACAAGTGGCCAACAATTTGGGTTGCTCAGAGGGCTTCCAGCACCAGCTCCTGCAGCCAGCCGGTCCAGGCGTAGACCTCGTAGAGCCAGGAGCGCGGATCGGTCTCGGGGCGTTGGGCCGCTTCGTCGGCGCTGATCTCGTCGGTGATGTCCAGCCGGACCGCCAGCGCCAGCCGGACATTGGTCAGGGTCTTCAGCCAGGCGGTGACGTGCGCTTGGGGCACCGTGCACCGGCCGCGCCGGTCCGTGTGCTGCAGGTCATTGACCACGACGTGGGCATCGGCCACCTTGAGGCTGCGCTGCTGGGCCTGGGTGAAGCGCCGAAAGTCGTGCGAGGCGGCCGGGTCGTCGGGATAGGCGTCGGGGAAGAGCCGGCGGATCACCGGGTCAATCTCCTCGGGGTCGTCGCCCTCCCCCTCGCCGAGGCTCTCCACCGTCTGGGACTCCAGGCTGAACTCCGCCTCCCACTGGGCAAAGGGATCCGCGACCGGCTTCTCCCCTAGCCGGTCGTCATCCGACGAGGAAGCGTCGTGGTCCATCGGGGTGGCAATCAGATCCCGGTCAGTCAGCAGCTCCGCCAACTGGTCCACAATCCCCGCCAGCAGGCCGGGCTCCTCGGCGTCGAAATGGATGATCAACTTGCCCTCGTCGGGCTCGACCCCCCTCATTCCGCGTGCTCCATGGTGGCCCACAGGCCGTAGCCGTGCATGGCGTTGACGTCGCGCTCCATCTGTTCGCGGCCGCCGCTGGAGACCACGCACTTGCCCTCATTGTGCACCTGCAGCATCAGCTGTTCGGCCTTCTCCCTGGGGAAGCCGAAGTAGCTGCGGAAGACGTGGGTGACGTAGCTCATCAGGTTCACCGGGTCATCCCAGACCAGCGTCACCCAGGGCTGCTGCGCCGCGGTCTGCTCGTCGATGCGCTCCGCGACGGCGGTGCCACCGGACGGCGTGATGGTGGGCTCGCTACTCATGCCCACCATTGTGACGCACTCCGGCGGAGCGGGCGCGACGCCGGGCGAGCCAGTAGAACAACAGGTCCGCCAGCACCATCATCGCCGCCCACAGCGGCGCAAAGACCAGGATCTCGGACAGGGAGGCCCGCCACCAGCCGATCGCATTGGCAACCAGACGCAACACCAACATGATCACCAGGTTCATCAGGAACAGGCCGACAAAGGAGAGCCAGCCCCGCTCGGGCACCGGCGTGGTTCGTGGAATGCTACCCATGACCGCCACGCTACGTCACTGGACCCGAGCACCAATCTGGACGGCCGCCCAGTTATCCCGATAGAGCGAATGGCGATGTCCAACGCCACTGTGGCAATGACCCCCGGCATTCGCTCTATCGGGATAACTGGGCGATTGACCAACTCCGCGCCCACCCCCGGCCTCCTCAGCGCGGAGCGCGTGCCCACCCAGCCGGACCCACTAGCCAGCCACACTAGACAGTGTGACTAATTAGTGTCACGATGGAGTCATGAAGCAACCCTGGCCCAGCGAATGGCTCCGCGGCACCCTCACCCTGGCGGTGCTCCGGGTGTTGGCCGACGGCCCCACCTATGGCTATGCCATCGCCAATGCCCTGGAGGATGCCGGTTTTGGCGCCATCAAGGGCGGCACCCTGTACCCGCTGCTCAGCAGGCTGGAGACCAATGGCCTGGTGGAGACGGAGTGGCGCGAGGGCGAGGGCGGCCCCGGCCGCAAGTACTTCCTGCTCAGCGATTCCGGCCGCGCGCAGTACGCGTCGCAATCCGTGCTCTGGCGCGAGTTCTGCGCCCACACCGTCGACTTCATCAACCCCTTGACCACGGACCAGATCCCGGAGGCATGACATGAACGCGAACAAGCTCACCGACAAGCAGTGGCTCGACGAGATGGTCATCGAGCTGAGACTCCGCGAGATCAACGGAACCGCCATTGGAGACGCGGTGGCCGCGGTGGAGACCCACTGCGCCGAATCCGGGGAGCGGCCCGCGGAGGCCTTCGGGAATCCCCGCGAATACGCGCGGGCCCTGGACTTCGCCCCGTCGCAGATCTCCGACACCAGCGCCCAGAGCTGGGCGAAGGTGCTGGCCCCCATCGCGGCGGGCATGGTGGGGGTCAGCCTGGCCCCAGGAATCGTGCGCGCCCTCTTCGACCACTCGTCGGTCACCATCAGCTGGGGTGACCTGGCGGCCCTCGCAACGCTCGCGCTCGTGGTGGCAGTCTCCATCAAGTACCTGCACGCCCTGCTGCAGAACAAGTTGACGGGAATCCTCTTCTTCGGCGGGGCGGTGGCGGCCATGGCGATGCTGCCCATCCTCCTGCCGGGCACCGCCAGCACCCTGCCCGTGGTGGTGGCCGTCGCCCTGACGATCGCCTGCCTGGTGGCATCCGTGCTGGGTTTGCGCTGGCAGCGCCACGCCCTGGACGACCCGATCATCGACCCCCGCACGCGTCAGCGCACCAGCCCCCTGCTGAGCATCCTCACCATCTGGCTCTTCCCGATCGTCGCTGCTGCCACGGGCTTGATCACCGCGATCCCGCTGTGGATGGCCAAGTGACCAAGAAAGAAGGTGCGAGCGGCCCCGAGCCCTTGGCTGATGTGGCCTTCAATCTGAGCAGACAACCCCTTGACTTTCTCCCGAAATGGGGGGGGGACCCTGAACATGACAAGGAGGTCACCATGATGACTACACAGATCAATTCGTCACCATCGGCAACTCGACGGGCCATACTCAAGGGCACCTTGGCGTCGCTCCTGGCTGCCGCTTGGCCTTTCGCTGGAAGAGCCCCCGATGCACTTGCAGCTCATGCTGGGCATTGTTCCAAGACCTATGTAAGGCTCGAAGACTCATGGTGTTCCGGCGGAACCAACGCTCGAATGATCATGATGTACAGCAACCGTTGCAGTGTGTGCAGTGCACAATGCGGAAGCACATGGACCCAAAATGAAGGTCCATGTCGGTATCCGGACTAGACGAGGAGTACGCCATGAAAACAAAGATCAAGACCTTCGCCATCGCCGTCGACGACTCCGCCGAGGATCGTTTCCGGCAAACCGTGGAAATGACCCGCCAGGCGGGGCGTCATGTCCGCACGGTTGGTGAGCTGCTGGCTGACGCTCCCAGCGGCTTCGAGGAGCTTCCTGTGTCCGACGATCTGAGGCGTGACGCCGCAAAGCTCTTCGAACTCACCGGCGATCAGGTCTGGCGCCGAACCGCTGTTCAGAAGGATGTGCGAATTCCCCTCGGCGCCCTCCATCACGCGCACCGCGACCTGCCCGTCGTAGTGGGCTACGAGCTTGACCTGAATGCGCATGAGTGTGAGCTGTTGGGACTGGGGCACCCAGACCAGTCCGAGTGCCAAGCACCCACCACCTGAGAGTGGCTCGCCGCCAGTTCGACGTGCGGAGTCGCCGGCGCACATCCACGCCTCGGGCGAAAGCCCCTGTCGCAAGGGCTGATCGTCCAATAGTGTGCAATCCATGACCACCGCACTGCTGACCGACCACTACGAGCTGACCATGGTCCGGGCGGCCATGGGGTCGGGGACCGCGTTTCGGCGCAGCGTCTTCGAGCTCTTCCCCCGACGCCTGCCCGAGGGCCGGCGCTATGGCGTCGTGGCCGGGGTGGGCCGGATGCTGGAGGCACTGGAGGACTTCCGCTTCGACACCGAGACCGTCGACTGGCTGCTGAAGACCGACGTGGTGAACGACGAGTGCGCCGCCTGGCTGCGGGACTTCCGGTTCAGCGGCAACATGTGGGGCTACCCGGAGGGCGAGGTCTACTTCCCCGGCTCACCACTGCTGCGGGTGGAGGGCAACTTCGCCGAGTGCTGCGTGCTGGAGACGCTGCTGCTGAGCATCTACAACCACGACTCGGCGATCGCCTCGGCCGCCAGCCGGATGACCGCGATGGCCGAGGGCCGGCCGTGCATCGAGATGGGTTCGCGACGCACCCAGGAACAGTCCGCCGTCGCCGCTGCCCGCGCCGCCTACATTGCGGGCTTCAACAATTCGTCGAACCTGGAGGCGGGCAAGCGCTGGGGCGTGCCCACGGCCGGCACCGCCGCCCACTCCTTCACCCTGCTGCATGACAGCGAGGAGGAGGCCTTCAAGGCCCAGATCGCCGCGCTGGGCGAGAACACCGCGCTGCTGGTGGACACCTACGACATCGACGAGGCGATCCGCACCGGTGTCCGGCTGACCGAGGGCCGGCTGGGCGCCATCCGGCTGGACTCCGGGGACCTGGCCATCATGGCCCGTCAGGCCCGGGACCTGCTGGATGACATGGGCGCCACCAAGACCCGGATCATCGTCACCAGCGACCTGGACGAGTGGCAGATCGCCGCGTTGCGCGGAGCCCCCGTCGACGGCTTCGGGGTCGGCACGTCGGTGGTGACCGGATCCGGCCACCCCACCTGCGGCTTCGTCTACAAGCTGGTGGCCCGCGGCAGTTCCGACGCCACGGACGCGGAGCTCTACCCCGTCGCCAAGAAGTCCAGCAACAAGAACACCGTGGGCGGCCGCAAGTTCGCCATGCGACGGCTGGACGAGCGCGGCGTGGCCGCGGCCGAGATCATCGGGATCGGCACCCCGCCCAGCGGAGACTCCAATGACCGGCAGCTGATGGTGCCGCTGGTGGAGAACGGCAATGTCGTCGGCCGGGAGGACCTGCAGGCGGCTCGGGACCGGCACGAGGCCTCCCGCAAGGAGCTCCCGCTGGCGGCGCTGCGGGTGAGCAAGGGTGAGCCGGCCATCCCGACCATCATCCTGGACTCCGAGGGCGACGAGGCCTACAACCCGTACCTGCACTCGGTTGCGCCGACGAACATCTGACCATCTGCCCCACGCCTGTGGCAGGGTGGCCTCAACGGGCCTGCCCTGATCTTCGAAGGGCTCGGTCACCGTCCCCCAACGAGGAGGCTTCCATGGCCAGCACCACCGCCCTGATCGTCGTCGACGTGCAGCAGGACTTCTGCGAGGGCGGAGCCCTGGCCGTCGACGGCGGCAACGACGTCGCGGCCCGGATCGCCGACTTCCTGGCCGCCGAGCGGGGTGGTTATGCCCGGGTGGTGGCCAGCCGGGACCACCACATCGACCCGGGGCCGCACTTCAGCGCCACCCCGGATTTCAAGGACAGCTGGCCGCCGCACTGCGTGGTCGGCACCCCGGGACAGGACTTCCACCCGGCGCTGGCCGACGTGGACTTCGACGCCGTCTTCGACAAGGGCTCCTACAGCGCCGCCTACTCCGCTTTCGAGGGCAGCATCGGTGGCCACGAGGACGGCGAGACCCTGGTGGACTGGCTGCTGCGGCACAAGATCAGCCACGTCGACGTGGTGGGGATCGCCACCGACCACTGCGTGCGCGCCACTGCGCTGGATGCGGCACAGGAAGGCTTTGCCACCACGGTGCTGCTGGACCTCACCGCCGCGGTGGACCCGGGCAACCTCCAGCGGGTGCGCGACGAGTTCCTGGAGAGCGACATCCGGATCGGCTGAACGGGCCGAGGGCCAGGACGCTCCACAAGCCCGGGAGCCTGTCGCACCACGATCCCCGAGCCTCGACAAGCTCGGCCGCCGTCGTTGCGCCGGGCCCCGAATGTGCTGGGCCGCCGTGGTTGCGCCCGGCCGCCGTGATCAACTCACGCAACCACGATCCCCGAGCCTGTCGAGGGGTCCCTCCTTGGGGCCTCGACAAGCTCGGCCGCCGTGCCGCCGTGCCGCCGTGTGTCAGCGCTTGTCGGGGAGCTGGCTGTAGCCGTTCATCACGGCGGCCAACCGGGTGGCCCGCTCGCTGGCGTAGACATCCTCCAACCGCATCGGCGCTCCGTCCGGCCCGGACAGCGGCACCCGCCAGTTGGGGTACTCGTCGATGGTGCCGGGCTGGTTCTGGGTGCGCCGGTCCCCCACCGCATCCACCAGGGCCGCGTTGAGCACCTTCGACGGGGTCCAGGTCAGCATCCGATGCATCGCCAGCACGATCTGTTCCACGTCGCGGCTCTCATAGTCCTGTTGGGACAGGGCGCCGTGGTTGCGCAGCGCCTCGATCATCGCCTGCTGCTCCGCCCGGCCGTGCTCCAGCTCGCTCTCCAGGCTCTCGGTGAGCATTCCCAGCTTGTCCCGCAACCGGATGTGGTCCCCGGCAAGGTAGCCCGAGGTGGGCGGCAGGTCATGGGTGGTGACCGAGCTCATGGCGTACTCCCGCCAGCTCTCCGGCGGCAGCGGGTGGCCGTCGTCACCCTGCTCGAACCACATCACCGAGGTGCCCAGCAGCCCGCGGCGGCTCAGGTATTCCCGCACCCAGGGCTGCACGGTGCCCAGGTCCTCACCGATCACCAGCGCCTGGGCCCGGTGGGCCTCCAGCGCCAGGATCCCGATCAGGGCGTCGTGGTCGTAGCGGACATAGGTGCCGTCCTTGGCGGTCTTGCCCTGCGGCACCCACCACAGCCGGAAGAGGCCGATGATGTGGTCCACCCGCAGGCCACCGGCGTGGCGCAGCACGTTCTGCACCATCTGCCGGAAGGGGGCGTAGGCCAGGTCGGCCAGCCGGTCGGGCCGCCACGGGGGCTGACCCCAGTCCTGGCCCAGCTGGCTGTAGGCATCCGGCGGCGCCCCCACGGTGCAGCCCTGGGCGAAGACGTCGGACAGCATCCAGGTCTCCGCACCGGCGGCATTCACACCGACCGCCAGATCGCTCACGATGCCGATCGGCATGCCGGCGTCCCGCGCGGCCTGCTGTGTGCTGGACAGCTGGTTCTCCGCGATCCACTGCAGCCACTTGTAGAACTGGATCCGCTGCTGGTTGGCGCGGTAGAACTCGGCCACCTGCGGGGAGGTGGGGCGCTGCAATTCGGCTGGCCACTGCCGCCAGTCCGGGCCGTGCACCTCGTACAGCGCGCACCAGGTGGCGAAGTCGCGCAGCTGGCGCCCCTCCCGGCGGATGAAGTCGTTGAAGGCCATCTCCCGGGCTGCCCGACGTCCGCTGGCGAAGATCAGGCGCAGCGCCTCGGCCTTCTTCTCCCACGACGGGTTGCGTCGGATCTCGTCGACATCGCCGAGCTCCTGCAGCAGTTCGTCGCGCAGCACCTGGATCTGGCGCCGGTCGGCCTCCGACAGCGTGGCGTACTCCTCGATCGCCTCCGGCCGGATGTAGAGCGGGTTGACGTACATCCGGCTGGTGGGCAGGTAGGGCGAGGGCTCCAGCGGCGGCATCGGCTGGGCGGCGTGCAGCGGGTTTACCAGCACATAGCCGGCGAACTGCTGGGTGGCAGACCAGACGCTCAGGTCGGCCAGGTCGGTCAGGTCCCCGACACCCCACGAGTTCTTGGAGCGCACGCTGTAGAGCTGGGTGGCGTAGCCCCAGATCCGACGGTTGTTCATGCTGGCCGGCAGGCCAAGGAAGCTGGGCGTGATGATCAGGCTGGACTCCACCTCCACGCCCTGGCTGCGCAGCACCATCCGGTGGTAGCCCAGCGGCAGGTCGGCGGGAAGCTGGAAGGTGGCCTCACCGATCCACTGGCCGTCGATCTCCCGGTCGGGCGCGTCATTGGTGCTCTGCCAGGTGGGGCGGGTCTCGCCATTCTCCAACCGCAGGTAGAGCTCCGCGTCCGCGCCGGAGTTCACGTGGACGTTCACCCAGCCGGGCTGCCCCTGCTCCAAGACCACGCACGGCGGCAGGCTGCGCCGCCAGGGCCGCATCCGCAGCTCGTCGACGGCCTCCTGGGCCTTCTGCGGAGTGGAGGCGTCGATCTCCAGGCTCTTCAGCACGGCGACGACGGTCTCCTCGCTGATCTGGGTCTGGCGACCCTTCCAGTCCCAGAATTCCGAGGCGATCCCGAAGTGGTCCGCGAGCTCGGCGAGCAGTGGGTTGTCAAGTGCCATCGTGGGTCCAGTCCGTCGTTCAGGTGAGCGGTCCCGGCCAGCCTAGCCGCACCGACGGGCGGATCACGCCCATGTTTGGTGTCCGGGACCCGGTTCGCTGGCAGCGATCACCCGGGTGCCGGCCGCCAGGTCCGCCAGGGTGCGGGACCGGGCGTCGGCCAGTGGCCACAGCACGCACAGCAGCCAGCCCAGGCAGGTGGGCGCCAGCAGCCGGAGCACCAGGCTGCGGCGCAGCGCCCGGTGCCAGACCAGGCCGCCCCCGGGCGGGGCCACGCCGTCGGGATGGTCCTGGGCCACCACCCGCAGCCCGACTCGCTGGTGGCCGATCGTCGCGCCCCGCCAGACCAGGAAGGCCATGTCATGGACCACCCGCATCAGCGCGCCGGGGATGGCGGTGACCAGCCACATCTGGATCAGGCCGTAGTCCCACCACAGCGCCGGGCCGGGCAGTTTCCCGCCGCCGGTCATCATCGACATCCGCACGATGCCCACCAGCTCGTTCACGAAGGGCGTGTGCCAGCGCTGCAGCAGGAAGAAGGAGGCCAGCCAGAGCAGGCTGGCGTCCAGCAGGTAGCCGCGCACCCGCGCCCACCAGCCGGCGGTGCGCCACGGCTGGGCGGCGACGGACGGCGCCGGCCCCCAGGTGACGGTGCCGCTCCATCCGGCGCCATCCCACCAGCGCAGCGGGGCCTGGCCGCTGGGGTCGGGATACCAGCCGGCGACGGGAGTGGTCACCGGCCGCGGACCACCTGGGTGCGGGCAACCATGTCATGCAGGGCCTGGCGCTTCTCGGTGCCGAGCGGCATCAGGTAGTTGACCAGGGCAATGAACCAGATCAGGCCCAGCAGGGTGAAGGCGATGCCCCGACCCAGCGCAGCGCCCCAGCCCAGCTGCTTGGGCGCGCGGCCCCGGTCAACCGGAACCACCCGGATGCCCAGCAGCAGCTGCCCCAGGGTGGCGCCCAGGAAGCGCCACATCAGCACCAGGTAGGCCAGCATCACGGCCATGCTGATGGCCTGCAGGCTGTAGATGCCGTCGGTCAGGTGGTACTTGGTCATCAACTCGGCCTGGCTGGGCGGCTCCTGGCCGGCCTGGGCCTGCGCGAACAGCTCACGCCACATGGTGGACCAGTTGGTGAACAGCTGCTGGGCGAACTTCCAGCCCAGGCCGAGGGTGACCAGGGTGAGCAGCACGGAATCCAGCAACCAGGCGAAGGCTCGCGGCCACCAGCCCGCCAGCGGCACTCCGTCGGCGGTCTGCTGCGCCTTGCCGCCCACCAGCGGCGTGTAGGGGCCGACCCCCGACCCCGGGGCGGGCACGCCGCCCTGGTAGGGGCCGTAGCCATAACCCTGCTGTTGGCCAGCCCACTGGCCGCCCTGCCCCGGCTGCGTCCACTGCCCCTGCGGGTTGCCGACCGACTGGCCGGGGCCGGCCTGTCCGGGCATCGGCTGGGCGGCGGCCCACGGGTCCTGCGTCGGCGGCGCCTGGGGCGCCGGGCGATTGTTGACGGGCCGAGTGTTGTGCGTCCAGCGCTCGCCGTCCCAATAGCGCTCGCGCGCGGGATCGGCCGGGTCCGGGTACCAGTCCATGGGCGGGTTGTTCGAGGTCACCACCCCAATATCTCATGCGGGCAAAACAGCGGCCGGAACGCCGCCGGCCCACGGGACGCTGCGTAGCGAACCGGGCGCCGAGCAGCAGGAAGACACGGAAGACCAAGGAAACACTGGCATCAAGCAATCACTGAGCATCAAGAAGGGACCGGGCATCAAGCAGGCACCGGGCATCGAACACAACAAATGCGGCAGGTCAGATGTCCAAGTGGCCCACGAGCGCGTTGGACATCTGACCTGCCGCATTTGTTGTGGCGGGCTGCACAGCCCCGGGGCGGCCGCCTGGACATTCATGGCGCGACCGCCGGCCCTGATCGGTCAGGTGCTGCATGACCGCCTGGGTGGGGCCAGACGCCAGCCTCGATCGCCCGTCACTGGAACTCGGCTGCGCGGCCACCTGGGTGGGGCCAGGCAGACGTCAGCCTTCCGCACCGGGCGGTCAACGGGGCATGGGCTGGGGTTCAGTCCGCGGCCGAGGCATTGCGCACCGGGCCGATCCGGCCGGCGGTCAGGATGCCGAACAGCCCGCAGGCGGCCGTCGCCGCGAAGACCAGGCCGAAGGTCCGCTGTTCCGACGAGCTGGCGTGCAGGGCGTGGAAGATGGTGCCCGCCAGGGCCCCGATCAGCGCATTGCCCAGGCCCTCCGCCGTCTGCAGCGAGGAGGTGTTGCGGCCCAGCTGGGCCGGCTCGCTGAGGGTCATCACGGCCAGCGATCCGCTGGCGATGGCCAGACCCATGCCGAACCCGCCCACGGTCCAGCCCACCGCCGCCAGCGGCAGGGTGCCCTGGGGATGCCAGGCGGACAGGGCCATCGCGGCGATCCCCACCGCGCTGCAGCCCACCCCGAGCAGGATGATCTGGTCTCGTCGCAGCCGCAGCCACGGGCGGGACTGCACCCAGGAGCCGACGGTCCAGCCCAGGGATCCGATGGTCAGCGCCAATCCGGCCCGAAACAGCGTCATCCCGCGCAATTCCACCAGGCTGAGCGGCAGGAAGGCCTCGGTGGCAAAGAAGGCGCCGGCCTGCGCGGCCCGGCTCCACACGACGGCGCTCAGGCCCTGCCCCACCCGCAGGAAGCGCGGGGGCATCAGCGGCGGCACCGACACCCCCAGGCCCAGCAGCGCCATGGCTCCGAGCAGAGCCCCTCGCCAGCCCAGGATCTGCCCGGCGCCCTGCAGCGCGGCCACGGACAGGGCCGCCAGCCCCGCCGCCCACAGGGGCACCGGTTTGGCCTGGCCGGGGTCGGGCGCCCGGTGTTCGGCGTGCAACCGGGCCAGTGGCCGGGCCGCCAGGGCGGTGGCGGCCACCAGCGGCGCCACCAGCGCCCAGAAGACCCAGTGCCAACCCCAGCGGTGGGTGATCGCGGCCGAGATCGGCGGCCCGAGGAAGGCCGGCATCACCCAGCACACGCTGAACCAGGTCATGATCCCGGCGCGCTGCCGCTCGTCGAAGGCGTGGGCCACCACCACCATCAGACACAGGTTCATCGCGCCGCCACCCACCCCCTGGAGAAAGCGGGCCAGCACCAGGATCAGCATCGACGGGGCGGCGCCGGCCACCAGCAGGCCGGCCAGGAAGAGGGCGGTGCCGATGGCCAGCGGCCTGACCGGCCCCACCCGGTCCGCCAGCCGGCCGGCCAGCGCGGTGGAGAAGACCATGCCCAGCACGAAGAGGGTGAAGGCCCAGGCGTACAGGCCCAGGTTGCCCAGCTCCTTGGCGGCCTGCGGCATGGCCGTCGCGACGGCCACCGTCTCGAAGGCGACGCAGACCACCCCAGCGAGCAGGCCCACGGTGAGGGCAGCACGCCCCGCGACCGGGGCGTCGGGGGTGCTGGCGTCGGGCTGGGTCACCCGGTCATCCCACCAGAGCCGGGCCGCACGGACAAGCGACAACCGGGTGGGGTCGCCCGGCGCCATCCCTGGGGCACGACGACCCGCACCGCACCCGGCCCCGGTGGCGCACCCTGACCCCGGCAACGCATCCTGACCCAGCCCGTGGCCCCCTCACCGGTGCAGTGGGGCCCCTGACCTGGCGGCGAAGCCCTCCCGGTCCGCGAGCGGAACAGCCTTGACCAGGCCTGCCTAGACTGGGGCGCATGAGTCAACAGCTGGCACCCGGTTCCCAGACGGTCATCGACGAACGCACCCAGGAGATGGAGGCGGGAGACCAGGAGCGCTTCAGCCACTACGTCCCCAAGGCCAAGCTCACCGAGGCCATGGTGATGGGCACCCCCGTCGTCGCGTTGTGCGGCAAGGTCTGGGTGCCCAGCCGCAACCCGGAGAAGTTCCCGGTCTGCCCGGAGTGCAAGGAGATCTGGGAAAGCCTCAATGACAAGGGTGGCCCCAAGGATCCCGACGCCTGAGCAGCGGGGCCGTGGCTCAGCAGGCGCACCAGGACCGACGCCACGCCAACCGCTGAGCGGCGCCCGGGGGGGGTGTTCAGCTGCGGGCCGGGACCAACTGGGCCCAGCCATCGACGGTCTTCGCATCCCCGCGGACCGTCAGCGTGACGGTCCGCCGGACGGCAACGGCCACTCCGGCCTGCTCCAGGTTGCCGGGGCAGGCCAGGTCCACCGAAAGCCGGTCCTGCCCTTGGGCCTCGACGTGCAGGGTGCCCTTGCCGGTGCAGCTGGCCCGCAAGACCAGCCGGGACTCCTGCGTGGGATTCCAACTACCCGTGGGCCGGCCATAGGTGTGGGCGCTCAGCACGGCGTGCGGATCCTCGGCCAGGGGTGGCGCCGGCTTCAGGCAGCCCGCGCTGGCGCTCATCGCGATCAGCACCACCACCAGGCTCCGTGTCCTCATGACCCGAGCGTAGCCCGCAGGACACGCGCCGGCCGGGTCTCCCGGGAGCGTCTCACCGGAGCAAGGGCAGTCCACCGGCTGGTGAAAGGACTTGCAGGTGTCAGGCGATCTGGCTCACGACATGCCTCACCAGGCGGCCAGCCCGGCGGGACGGGCGGGCAGCGCCCGGCCGAAGGGGTGCATCACGTAGGTGAGCCCGCCGCTGCGGCCCCAGGCCGACTCGAACTGGGCGCGGTTGTAGGTGCGGGGCACCAGCCCATTGCTGGCCTGCATGCCCGACGCCGGATCATTGACCCGGACATTCCCGGCGTCGTCGAAGCCGCGGATCACCATCAGGTGCCCATTGGTGCCGAAGCCCGCGCCGGTCAGCTGGCTCCGGCTGAAGCTGGTGGAAACCACCAGCGGGATGCCGGCCTTGAGGAAGCGCTCGGCCTCATTCAGGCTGCGCAGCCGGGTGACGAAGCCGGTCAGGCCGCGGGCCGAGGCGTAGGCCACGTTGAACGGCCAGTTTCCCGTCCCCTGGTAGCCGGCATCCCAGACGCCGCGCACCACCTGCTCCACCTGTGGATTGGTGTGCGGGGTGGGCCGCACCCACGCGGTCTCGGTGGCGGTGGGACCCACCTTCCAGTAGTCCAGCACCATCGCCGTCGACGCCGCGGAGCACCACGCCTCTCCCCCGCCATTCCACTGCGGGTAGTGGCCCACGTGCAGCATCTGGCTGTAGGCGGGCACCGCCAGGTTGACCCCGCGGGCCACGCCGGCCGGGCTGACCGGGGTGGTGCTGGCCGGCGTCGTCGAGGAGGCGACGCAGACCTGCCAGACCTTGGGCGCCAGCCGGGTGCCGGGCGGCCGCATCAGCTCCAGCTGCACCTGGAAGGCGTCGATGGTCACCCCGGACTGGGCCTTAAGCGTGTCGGTGCTGACCCGGGCGATGGCGTCGGACTGGTCATTGACGCTGGTGCGGGTGGGGGTGGTGGCCGAGGCCGCCGACGAGGCCCACAGCCCCATCGTGAACCAGCGGGACCACGCGCCGGAGCGGGAGCGTGCCCGCAGCTGGATCCGCACGGCGGTTCCCGGCGGGGTCGAGGCGCTCCAGGAGGCGACCAGCTGGGTGGCGGCCAGCCCGGTCAGGGTCGGGCGGCTGCGCCAGGTGGACACGTCATGGGTGAGGGTGCGCCCGGCGTGCGGGTCGCGGTAGCTGCGGCGGCGGGTGACGCCGAACCGGATCCCGGTGAATCGGGCCAGCGAGCTGGTCCGGCTGCCGGCCGCCTGGGCCGACGAGAGATCGGACGCCAGCAGCAGCGCCGCGGCGCCAGCGCCGCCCAACAGGGAGCGACGGGTGAGGGCGGCACCGCGCGGGTCGGCGCCCAGGAATCGGGGGAAATTCTCGGCCATGGCGGCAGTCAACCATGACGACCTGCATGGAACCAAGGGTCGTGGCCGCCGCGCCGGGGCCGGACCCCTTCGACGCGCTCAGGGATCGGACGTGCTTCGGACCCCGGAGCCGCCCCTCGACCACCTCGGGGAACGTGGCTTCGACCAGCTCGGGAACGTGTCCGACCAGCCCAGGGACCGGGGTTGCGGGCCCGGGACCGTGGGCGAGGGTTCAGGAGGTGACGGCCAGGTGGCGCAGCGCCAGTTCATAGCCGCCGAGCCCCAGCCCGGCGATCACACCCTCGGCATACGGCGTGACCACGCTGTGGCGACGGAAGTCCTCCCGGGCGTGCACATTGCTGATGTGCACCTCAATCACCCGGGGCACCTGCACCACGGCGTCGGCCAGGGCAATCGAGTAGTGGGTCCAGGCGGCCGGGTTGAGCACCACCGGGGTCTGGGAATCGGCCGCCTCGTGCAGCCAGCCGATCATCTCCGCCTCGACGTCGGTCTGGCGCACCTCCACCGTCAACCCCAGGTCGGCGCCCACGGCCACCAGCCGCTGGGCCAGTTGGGCGTGGGTGGTGGCGCCGTAGACCTCCGGCTGGCGCTTGCCCAGCCGACCCAGGTTCACACCGTTCAACACCAGTACCTTCATCGCGGGATACTCCCCTCGTTCTCGGCCAGCCCCAGCGCCAGGTAGCTGGCGGCATAGCGGCCCCGTTGCAGCAGCTCCACGTACCGGTCCAGGGAGGACAGCGATTCCGCGGTGCCCGAGCCGATCTCGCAGACCCGCACCCCGTGCCGTTCGGCGGCGCTGACCAGTTGGCCGCGCTCCCGTCGCACCCGCTCGTCCAGGACCCCGTCGTCCACCAGCAGCAACACACCGGGCAGGGTGGCGCTCTCCTCGTCGAAGGGATCGCGGAAGGGATCGCGCGGCTGGCAGGCCTCCAGCACCGGCAACAGCGCACTCGCGTCGGCGGCCAGGGCCGGCCGGCCGCTGGCCCGACGCAGGGCCTCGGCGATCCGACGGGCCGCCCGCGCGGCCAGCACGGAACCGCCCCAGACCAGCGGCTGGGCCTCGGCCAGGGCGACGGCCAGGTCCTTGGCCGGGTTCTGCGCCAGGTCCCGGTGGGGTGAGCACTGTTCGGCCACCAGGTCCGCCTGGTCGGCAACCCGTTGGTGGCTGACGGCCGGCCCCAAGCCCAGCTGGTGCAGCACTTCCAGGGTGACCACGACGGTGGCCAGCGGGTCGCTGTGGCCGGTGGGCAGGACGAAGGTGTTGCGGGAGGCCGCCCGCTCGGCGATCGGCGAATCCGGGTTGGCGGCCACCTGCAGCAGGGCGCCGCGGCGCACCGCCTCGGCCACCGTGCCCATCAGGTCGGGCTCGCTGCCCTCGCTGGCCAGCACCACCACCAGGTCCAGGGGGCCAACCCAGCCGGGCAGGCCGCCGGCCGGCCAGGCGACGAAGGGCACCGGGCAGACCGGCTCCAGCATGGCCCGCACCAGCCGCGCCTCGGCGCCCAGCGCCACCACTCCCCGCGGCCGGACCTCCAGCCAGGCGGGGTCGGCGGGGCGGGCGGCGTCGCCCAGCACCCGCACCCGGGCACCGGCGGAGGCCAGCTGGCGCAGCTGGTCGTCGATGGCCTGCAGGGCCACCGGGTCATCCAACCGGCTGTCGTCGAAGGCGGGCGCGGCCACGGGTCACTTGCCCTCGGGTCGGCGCGCCTCGTCGATCAGCAGCACCGGAATCCCGTCGCGCACCGGGAAGGCCAGGCGGCAAGCATTGTTGGTGCACTCCAGCTCATGCCGGTCATAGTCGACGGCGAACTTGCTGTGGCAGGCCGGGCAGGCGGCAATCTCCAGGAACGTGGGCGACAGTTCCATCTGGTCGGGCATGTTGGTCTCCGTCGTGGCTGGGCGCCCGCAGGTTCGGGCCGGCTGGGCCAGTCTATGGCCCTAGCGGCGGCCGTCGACGTCGCCGATCATCCGCAGGTGCCGCTTCTGCGCCAGCACCACCACCTGCGCCTCGTCATCGGGTACGGGCTGCTGCTGCGGCGCGACGAGCGGCACCTCCTCCGGGAGAGTGCCCACCTCCCGCACGGCATTGGCCAGGGCCAGCAGGTCATCGTCGTCGGCGGGTAGCGCGACGGGCTGACCCGCCCCGGGCAGCCGGATCACCTCCCAGCCGCGGGGGGCCGAGAGGTCCCGGCAGTGCTGCACGCACAGGTGGTAGCTGCCAGGCACGTGCTCCGGGGCCAGGGGGCCCAGCACCGCGGTGGAATCGGCGTACACATAGGTGAGGGTGGCGACGGCGGCACTACCGCAACCGGTCTTCGTACAGCGTCTCAGGGCCACCGGGCGAGGGTACTACAGTGGCGCCATGCCTCGCCGACGTGACCGCCATGACCGGGGCCTTCGCGGGCCGATCGCCCTGCCCAATGCCCTGACCGGACGGCAGGTGCCGCTGCGTCGCGGGGTGAGCCGGCAGGAGTTCTTCACCGAGGCCGTCACCGATGCCCTCGCCCGGATTGCCGACACCTATCCGGGCGGGCTGGACGGGGTGGACGTGGGCGTCGAGGAGGTGCCCTACCTGGCCACCATGTGGAGCGGTGACCGGGTGCCGCTGGCGGTCTGCGTCGAGGCCACCAGCCTGCGGCCGGCCCAGATCGTGGTCTACCGACGTCCCTTGGAGCACCGCGCCAGTACCCGTTCCGAGCTGCGGGAACTGGTCCACCGCACGCTGGTGGAACAGTTGGCGGCCCTGACCGCCCAGCATGTCCGGGACATCGACCCCTCCTTGGACGACGAGGACTGAGCGGCCGGGCTCAGCGCAGCGCCGGCGGGTTCAGCGCAGCGCCGGGTCCTGCCGCAGGGTCGAGTCCCCGCGCGCCGCGGCGGCCCCCTGCGCCGGCACCAGACTGGTGCCCGCGCCGGTCACCACGGCTCCCGCGGCCACCTGGCCACCCGTGAATCGGATCAGCCCGGGTGCCGCCGTCCCGGGTTGGCCGGTGGTCGGCTGGGGCTCGATGGTCACCACCCCACCACCGGGCACCGTCCACTCCTTCTGGCTGCCGTCGCTCTGGCGGACCTGCACCTGCTGGTCAGCCCCGGCGGGATTGGTCAGGATCACCGTCGCCGCGGCCGGCAGCACCAGCTCACCGCCGCCCAGCAGCGGCATGCCCGGGGCCAGGGCCAGGTCCTTGCCCACCCGGGACCACAGGCTGGCGGCCACCGGCTGGTCGGAGGCCAGGCTCAGCGAGCCCACCTCCCCCGCGAAGGAGCGGCTGACATCGGCCAGCACCGTGCTGCCGGGCTCGACGATGGTCTCGGCGGCGCCCGTCGGCTGGAAGGCGCCGCGCCGACCGTGCGCGGTGAGCTTCACCGTGGACCGCTGCTCCCCCGGGTTGGTGAGCAGCACCTGACTGGTGCCCCCCATCGGCACCGCGGGCAGCACCTGGCTGCCCAGTACCGTGGCTGCGGGCAGGTAGTCGGCCCCGCCGCCGTCGTCCACCATCGCCCAGGCCGCCACCCGCCCCTGGGAGGCGACGATCCGGGCCCCGACGGGCTTCCCGGCGGGCGCCTGGACGGAGATCGGCACCAGTTGCTGGGCGCCGGCCGGCACCGTGATCCCGGAGGTCCCGATGGCCCTGACCGGCCCCTGCGCGCCGTACAGGGTGAGGTCCACCCGGGCGTCGCTGGCGCCGGGATTGGCCAGCAGGAGCTTGGCACCCGTGGGGTTGGCCAGCTGCACCAGCTGGTCCGCTGCCCCCGGCAGGCACGGCCCCCACCAGCTGACATCGGCCCGGGGCGCCCCCGTCAGCCACACCCCGCCGACGGCCTGGTGCTGGCCGGCCGGCAGCAGCCGGGCGGCAGCCGCCACGTCGTTGCCCACGTGGCCCACCGCCACCTTCTCGGCGGAGGCGGAGTTGTCCAGCAGCTGCGCGGCGCTCTGCCCCGGCGGCGCGCTGGGGCAGGCCAGGGCGTGGGTGCTCGGCTGCGGCGCAAGGCTCTGGCTGCCACCCGCCCCCGGCGCCCCATCGGCGCCCGTGCTCAGTGGCGGCACAGTCAGGGCAGCCACTGTCAGCCCGGCGGCGGTGAGCAAGACCCCGACGGCGGGCAGAAGGTCACGTGCGGCGGTCATTGGTTTCCTCCCGCGCGGTGTCTGGGGGTGCGTCCGGAGCGCTCGACGGCGGCCCGTCGGGGCCCCTGGTCCCCCGCCGAGGAGGGCGCTGCCAGTACCAGCAGCACCGCCAGGGTCGCGAACAGGGCGGCGGCGGGCCACCAGCGTCGCGGACCAAACCACTCGGTGGCCGGGGTGCGGCTGACCAGGCCGGTGACGGTCCAGCTGTGAGCCTCCCCCCGGTCCTCGGCCGGCCCCAGCCCGGGGCTGTCGGAGACGGCGGCCACGGCGTCCGGGCTGGCTCCCCTCAGCCACAGGTGCCCGATCCCCAGTTCCCGGGCCTGCTGGGCCAGCGCGTCCGAGCCGCGACCTTCGGCCAGACTGGTGGCCAGGGCCTGGGCGGTGGCACGCTGCCGCGCGTCGGGCACTACGGGGAACTCCGCGCTGCCCCACCGGGGCTGGTCGGCGGCGGTGATCGACCACCGCACGGGCTGGCTGGAGGCTTCCACCAGCAGCGCCCGGGTGGCCCGGGTGGTGTGTTGCACGGCGGTGATGTTGGCGGGCAGGGCGCTGGCCTGACGATGCACCGGGGCGCCGGCGCCGCTCAGCCACCAGCCGGCCTGGATGGCCAGCACCAGGCACAGCAGGATCGGGGCGGGTTGGCGCAGCGCCGGGGAGCGGGCCAGCAGGTTGCTGGTCAGGCAGAGCAGCAGCAGCACGGCCAGCAGCAGCCAGACCTGCGGGTCCGGGTGCACCGCGGTGCCATCCAGGGTCAGCCGATTGCGCCCCGCGAACAGCCCCAGGAAGGTGCACAGGGCGGCGGCCAGCGCCAGCCACAGGCCCTCGGTGCCCGGCCCGGGCTGCGGCACGGCATGGGCGCCAGCACGACGTCCCACGGGAGCCGGGCGCGCGCCGGACCGGCCCAGCAGCGCCCAGCCGGCCAGCCCCCACAGCAGCAGCCCGGCCGGCAGCAGCAACCACCACGGGGTGTTGCCCCACCCCGGCAGCGCCGCCATGGTGCTACCGGCCAGCAGCGGATCGGTGGTGGTGAACCAGCGGACCGGTTCGGTCATCAGCCGGTGTCCCCAGGGCGCCAGCAGGGCCAGGGGGCCCAGCAAGGCCACCAGGATGCCGCGCAGGTCCACCGCGCGTCGGCCGGTGCCGGCCACCAGCGCACCAACCGCCACGGCGAACCACAGCACCGGGACAGCCAGGCAGGCCAAGCCACCCCACAGCGCATAGCGGGCCGGCGCCCGCAGGGCCTCCGCACCCTCGGCTTCCTGGCGTCGCCAGTCCAGCCAGGCGCTGGCGGCCAGCGGCGCCAGGCAGGCCACCAGCAGCGCCCCGGGGGATCCGCCGCCGGTGACCCCCACCAGCGGCTGGGCCAGCCCCCACAACAGGGCCAGCAGCACGCGTCGCCACTGCTTGCCACGCGGCAACAGGCGTCGCCACAGCGGCAGGCTGGCGCCGGCGGCCACGGGGACGGCCAGCAACTGGGCCAAGGTGGCGAACCAGTCCGGCCGGCCCAGGGCAAGGGTGGACCCCACCGCGCCAAGCCCCAGCCAGCCGGCATTGGCCCACTCCCCCGGCGGGGTGCGCAGCCACACATCCCAGGCCCCGGACAGGGTCTCCGGTGCGGGGGCCAGCGCGGGCCCGGCCAAGGACCCCATCCCGAACAGGCGTCGCCCGGCCACCAGGCTGAGCAGCACCACGACGGTCATGGCGGCCGGCACCAGGAGCGGGCGCCGGCTGTTGCGCTGGTCGGCGGCGTCGGCGGTCAACTCGTCCAGGCTGGTCTCGCCCTCACGTTCCGGCAGCAGCCGGTCGGCCACCCAGCCGGCCGCCTGGTCCGCGCGCAGCCGCACCATCCGGCTGCGCCGCGGCCGCAGGGCGGTCACCTCCCGCTGGCCGGGGGCGGAGCGGATCTCGTCTCGCAGCGACGTGGTGGCGGCCCCGGTCCGGGCCAGGTCCCAGGCACTGCCCAGGGCATCGGCGGCCTGACGGGGAGCCTTGCCCAGCAGGTGGCCCAGCGCCACCAGCATGCTGTGCAGCACCAGCCGGACCACGGCCAGCGCCGGAACCCGGGCGTGGGCGGCCACCAGCCGCATCCCGAACAGCCGGTCGGCGCGGGCCGGATTGCCGGCCAGGGCGCTGGTGCGGTCCCAGTTGCGGCCGGCCCGACGGTGGTACAGGGCGGCATCCGGGCAGGTCAGCACCCGGTAGCCGGCGCGCTGGGCCCGCCAGCCCAGGTCCATCCCGTCGCGGAAGAGCGGCAACTGCGGGCTCATCCCACCCAGCCGCCGCCAGGCCTCGCGGCTGACCAGCAGGCCGGCGGTGGAGGCGCCCAGCACTTCGCCGGACGGCAGCTGGTCCTGGTCCAGGTCCCCCGGTTCGACGGTGAGCACCCGCTCCCCGGTGCGGGAGATGGTCTGCCCCAGCTCGCTGATCCGGTCGGGATGGTTGCGACGGCGGGGTTGCAGCAGCTTGGGGACGACGACGCCCACCGGCCGGGCGGAATCCCCGTCGGCCACGTCCTGTCCCTCCTCGGCCGCCAGCAACAGCCGGGCGAGGGCATCCGGGCGGGGCTCCAGATCATCGTGCAGCAGCCAGAGCCACCCGACCTGTGGGTCCAGCTCGGCCTCGGCGCGGGCGACGGCGGCACCGAAGCCGTCCTCGGCCCGGCCCGGGATCAGCCCGTCGATCCGGCCGTCGGCCAGCGCCTCGGCCAGGAGGTCGGCGGAGCCGTCGCTGGAACCATTGTCGACGGCCAGCACGTGGGGTCGCGGATCCAGCGCGGTCAGGGCCGCGAGGCTGCGGCCCAGCCAGGCATCGGCATTGTGCACCACCAGCACCGCGGCCACGCCTGCCGGATCAACCGTTCGGGGGTCGGTTGCGTCCGGCTGGTGAGCCCAGGACCAGTCCTGCACCGGATCGGGGGCGACGTGGCCCGGGGCCTCGTCCTCCGGTTGGGGAGTGGTCATTGCGCTCAACCCGTCCCGGTGGTGGTGGGGCTGTGCAAGGTCATGCCATCACCATGTCATGGTCTCAGGCGCGGCGCTTCAGCTTGCGACGTTCCCGCTCGCTCAGACCGCCCCAGATGCCGAACCGCTCGTCATTGCCCAGCGCGTACTCCAGGCACTCCGCCTTCACCTCGCAGGTCTGGCAGACCTTCTTGGCCTCCCTGGTGGATCCGCCCTTCTCCGGGAAGAAGGCCTCGGGGTCGGTCTGCGCACACAGGGCACGCTCCTGCCAGCCGAGGACTCCATCCTCGGCCTCCGTGATCAGGGTCAGCAGCTCAGCCATGCCTCATGTCCTCTCGGCGGCGCTTGCGCATCGGGCACCGACGGCGGCCCAAACCGTCGTCAGGGGATCGCAAATGTGCGTCCCCTGCGGTTAATTACATGCGTGTAGTTGCCGTGCGTCAAGCCGGGATCAGGATTTGACAAACAGCATCAGCGCGTCGAGTTGACAGCCCTCAGCCAAGCCTCAGTCCGGGCGTCGAACGGGCTCCCACCGCACCTGCTCCGCGCGGGCAGCCTCCGCGGCGTTGTCAGCGTCGGATTGACCGGGCGGCAGGGCGCTTCCCGTGGCCAGGTCACCGGCCGTTGCCCACGGGCCGCGCGGGGCCGTCTGGGCGGGCGCCTCCAGCGCGGCGGGGCCATCGGGCACCGTCCAACCACCGGACTTGGCACCCGGGTGACCCCAGGTGCTGGCGGCCGCACCGCTGGCGGCATCGCCGGCCCGGGTCCACACCGCACCGGCGGCCTGGTCGGCCCGCCAGCTGGCCTGCTGCGCCGGTTCCGCGGCCGACACCGGCTGCTGGGACTGCTTGGCCTCGACGGGCTCGACGGCCGGGGCACCCGCCGTCGCGGCGCTGGCCCGCCACAGCACGTGCGCCGCCACCGCCTTGATGGCAATCTCCAGCACCCCGCCCAGCACCTCCAGGACGGTGACGAACAGGCTGACCCTGGTCTGGAACATGCCCACCACCAGGAAGAGGGCCTCCAGCAGCGCGGCCACCCCGATCACGACGGCCCCCATCCGGGCCAGCTTGCTGCCCCGCGCGGTGGCCGGGCGCACCAGCACGCAGGCCAGGCCCGAAGCCACCACCAGCAGCACCATCACGATGCTGAGCGAACTCCCACCCAGGAGGCGGGCAGTCTCGGCCAGCGGGGTCTGCCGGTACAGCAGGTAGCCGCCGCGCACCAGGGAGATGAGGATGTAGCCGACGCTGACGGCCAGCACGACGCGGGCGATGGTCTCGCGGATGCGCTTCACGGTCTCTGCCATGGATCACAGCGTAGAGGTCAGCACCGACAAAAGAAGTCAGCCGCTCGGGTTGCGTCACGACGCGTCGGATTGATCCGACGCGGGATGACGAAACCCGAGCGGCAGCACAGGCTCAGGCCAGTTCCGGGCCCACCTGATCGGCCACCAGGGCCACCACTTCCTTGACCCGCTGGGAGTCCGCCAGCGGCACCACCAGGGTCGCCTGCTCGGTGACGCAGACCACCATCCCGCTCAGGCCGGCGACGGCCACCACGGTGCCGGGACGGCCGCGGTTGATCAGCAGGTTGTTGCTGGAGTCCAGGGCGACGGTCACCCCCTCCCGGGCATTGCCGTGCTCGTCGTGGGCCAGCTGCTCGGCCAGCGCCGCATAGCCGCCCAGGTCATACCACTCGATCTCCAGCGGCACCGCCACCACATGCCCGCTGCCCCGGCCCTGACTGACCGGCTCCATCACGGCGTAGTCCACCGAGGTCTTCTTCAGCTCCGGGTAGATCTGGTCCAGCCGGTCCGGATGCTCGGCCAGCTCCAGCACCCCGCCGTGGGTGGCGGGCTCCAGGATCCGCAGCTGCTCCAGCACCGTGGCCGCCCGCCAGACGAACATCCCGGAATTCCACCAGTAGTCCCCGCTGGCCAGGTACTGCTCGGCCACCTCCAGCGTCGGCTTCTCCTTGAACTCGACGATCTGACTGGCCTGCGGGAAGCCGGCCACCGGCTCGCCCCGCTTGAGGTAGCCGTAGCCGGTGTGCGGACTGTCCGGCACAACGCCGAAGGTGACCAGCGCGGACGCATCCGCCTCGGCAATCTGGAAGGCCTGGTCCAAGGCCCGGGTGAACTCCGCCACCGGGGTGATGATCTGGTCCGCGGTGAGCACCGCCACCACCGCCTCGGCATCGCGGGCCTGCAGCACCGCCGCCGGCCACGCCACGGCGTTGAGCGAGTCCCGGCCCACCGGCTCGCCCAACAGGTTGTCTTCAGGCAGTTCCGGCAGTTGCCGCGCCACCACGTCGGTGTAGGCCGCCCCGCAGCACACCAGGATGTTGGCGTCGGGCACCGTGCCGGCGACGCGTTCGTAGGCCAGCCGCAGCAGGCTCTTGCCGTCAATGAGTTCCAGGAGTTGCTTCGGCTCGCCCTTGCGGGAGAGCGGCCACAACCGGGTCCCCGAACCTCCGGCCATGATCACCACATGTCTCATGCCGCGAGCCTAGCCAAAAGCCGGCCGATCCCGCCCCATCCCGCTTGGCCCCGCGCCCCCGTTTGCCCCGCGTCGGCGCCCGCGCCCTACGATGGCCCAATGAGCAGCCCTCTCGACCCGGTCGCCGCGCTGGAAGCCCGCGTGCAGGCCGATGGCGCCCAACCCCTGCTGACCTGTTACGACGCCGCGGACGGGTCCCGGGTGGAGTTCTCCGCCCGCACCTTCGCCAACTGGGTGGACAAGACGGCCAACCTGATCGGTTCGCTGGGGCTTGATGAGGGTGGCGACATCGGATTGCCGCTGTTGCTCACCCATCCGGGCCACTGGGTGGGCCTGGTCTGGGCGATGGCCACCTGGCAGGTGGGTGGCCGGGTGCTGGCCCTGCCGCGCGATGACCTGGACCGGGTGGAGCTGGCCGTCGTGGGCCCGCAGCGCGCCCATCCCGTCCCCGGGGTGGAGACCGTCGTCTGCTCCCTGCACCCGCTGGGCGCCGGGCTGCCCACGCCGGTGCCCGGGGTCACCGACTATGCCGAGGTGCTCAGCCAGCCCGACGTGCACTGGCGCAATGACGCCCCCGACCTGTGGCTGGACGACGGGGAACGACGCGTCACCACCGCCGAGCTCGGCACCCTTGGGCCCGACGCCGGGCGCCGGCTGGTGCAGCCCTGCGGTGACGTCTGGCAGGACCTCTCCCGAATGCTGATCTGCCCGCTGCTGGGCGGTGGGTCCGTGGTGCTGGTGCGCGGCGACGCGGCCCCAGCCGAGCTGGCGCGGATTGTCGAAGCCGAGCGCGCCCTGCCGTGACCTGAGTGCTAGGGCTGGTCGGGGTCCGTGGCGCGGTCGCGCTGGTCCGAGGGCAGCCCCTTCAGCGCCCCGGCGCCCCAGGCCAGGTGCATCACCGCCAGCACCAGCGGCAGCCGGGCCCTGACCCCGGGCTCCAACTCGCGTCGGATCAGGGCCGAGGCCAAACCGATGGAGGCCGCGTAGCCGGCCGGCAGCAGCAGCCCCAGCCGCAGCGCGCGGGAGCCCGTCGCCAGGCCCACCAGGCCCAGCGCCGTGCCGGCTCCCATGCCGAGCACCGCCACCGGCGGCGCCAGGTAGCGGGGGCTGATGGTGTCCGGGTTGCGGCGCATCACCTCGCGTCGCCACTGACCCGTCTTGAAGAACTGCTTGGCCAGGGCCTGCACGGTGGAGCGGGGCCGGTAGGTGACCTCCAGCTCGGGCGAGAACCAGACGGTCTCCCCCCGCTTGCGCAGCCGGTAGTTGAGTTCCCAGTCCTGCGCCCGCAGCAGGGTGGGGTCATAGCCCCCGACGGCCTGCAACGCGTCGCGGCGGAAGACCCCCAGGAAGACGGTATCGGCCGGCCCCTCCTTGGAGCTGGCCAGGTGGAAACTGCCGCCGCCCAGCCCAATCTTGGAGGTGTAGGCCACCGCAACGGCCTTCTCGAAGGGCGTGGTGCCGCGGGCCGCCATCAGTCCGCCCACATTGGCCGCGCCGGTGGATTCCAGCAGATCCACGGCCTTGTCGATGTAGCCGGGGGCCAGCTCACCGTGGGCGTCCACCCGGACGATCACGTCGTACCGGCTGGCGGCAATCGCCAGGTTCAGGGCGTCCGGGGTGGTCCCCGACGGGTTGGGCACGACGCTGATCCGGGGATCGGCCGCCGCGAGCTCCCGGGCGATCTGTTCCGTGCGGTCCTGCGAGGGGCCGACGGCCAGGATGATCTCCATCGGGTGGTCCTGCGCCAGCACGCCCGCCACCGAGGCCGCCAGGTGCCGTTCCTCGTTCAGCACGGGCATGACGACGCTGACCGGCCGTGCCTCCGCACGCCTGGTTTCGGACTCGGCGTCGGAGGGCAAATTGGTCATGGGGGACATTCTTCCAGCCCCGGCGGGCCACCCCACAACCGGCACGCCGCAGCCAGCACGGCCCGGGCCCGGACTGGCTTCCCCGCGACACCTGCCGCGCCGCAACCCAGGCGCGCAGGCTGATTGGTCCCTGCCGGCCCGCCCGCCCTCAGCCAGCGCTTGGGATGACCTCGCTACGGTGTTGTCATGGATTCTCGCGACGACTCCCGCCAGGCCGATCTGGACTGGTTGTACGGCTCCGAGCGGCCGAACTATGACAAGACCAAGATCATGGACGCCAGCGAGCTGGCCGAGCTGGAGCGTCGTCGCGCCCTGGCCGCGGGTGCCGCCGCCGCGGCGGGCGCCAAGGCCGCCCAGCGCGCCAACCAGGACAACCCGGACCGGGCCGCGGGTGCGGGTGACCGCCCCTCCAGGGTGGTGCACACCGAGGCGGAGGTGAGCGGTGCCCGCCCGAGCGCCAGCAAGCCCCGCCCGCGCCCCGAGCCGGCCCCGCGGATCCCGCAGCAGCAGGCCGCTCGCCCCGCCACGGCCCAGCCGTCGACGCCGCAGCCCAGGAACCGCCCGGCCGGGCCGCGTCCCACCGGCGCGCGGGGCGCCCGCGGCCGCGGCCGCAAGCCGTGGTTGCGCTGGCTGCTGATCGCGCTGGCGGCCTGGCTGGTCTGGCTGGTGGTGGTGCCGTTGATCGCCCTGACCAGCGGCACCAAGGTCAAGGAGCAGCCCGACGGCGAGCGTCCCGGCCAGCAGCCCGGGACCACCACGCTGCTGGTGGGGTCCGACGCCCGCGAGGCACTGACCAAGGAGCAGCAGGCGCAGCTGGGCACCGGCACCGAGACCGGCAAGCGGACCGACACCATGATGCTGCTCTACACCCCGCCCAGCGGGAAGCCGGTGCTGGTCAGCCTGCCCCGGGACTCCTACGTGGAGATCCCCGGGCACGGCCGCAATAAGCTGAATTCCGCCTACTCTCTGGGCGGGCCGCAGCTGCTGGTGAAGACCGTCGAACAGGACACCGGCCTGCGGGTAGACAACTACATGGAGATCGGTTTCGACGGCTTCGCCGGCGTCGTGGATGCCCTGGGCGGCATCACGATGTGCCTGGACAAGCCGATGGTGGACAAGGACTCGCACACCAACCTGCCGGCCGGCTGCCAGAACCTGAACGGCACCAATGCCCTGGGCTATGTCCGGATGCGCAAGGCCGACCCGATGGGCGACCTGGGCCGGATGAAGCGCCAGCGGGAGATGATCGGCGCCATCATGAAGAAGGCCACCAGCCCCTGGACCTTCATCAACCCGGTGCGCTACTGGCGGCTCAACATGGCCGGCGCGCACGCCGTCGGCCGCGGTGAGGACACCGGGCTGGGTGACGTCGCCAGCGCCGCCAACGCGATGCGCGCGATCTCCAGCGGCGAGGGCCTCACCCTGGCGGTGCCGGTGAGCAATCCCGACGCCCACACCCAGGCCGGCTCCTCGGTGCTCTGGGACGATGAGAAGGCCGGCGCCATGTTCGGGAAGATGGCGCAGGGTGACACCTCCGGGCTGGAGCAGTACGCCAAGTGAGGTGAGCCGGTACGACCACGGTCTTGGTCTGCCCGGACGACGCTGACAGCCCCGATTCCGCTCACCTAGCGTCGGACCGTGCCCAGGGTGGGCCGAGGATGACGAAGGTGGGCAGATGACCGAGCTGGCGATCAGCACCGCCGGGCTGCGCAAGAGCTACCGCACCCTGCGGGGGCGACGGGTGGCCGTCGACTCCCTGGACCTGGCGGTTCCGCGCGGCGGCGTGCACGGCTTCCTGGGGCCCAATGGTTCCGGGAAGACCACCACCATCCGGATGCTGCTGGGGCTGGTGCGCCCGGACCGGGGTCAGATGACCATCCTGGGCCGCGCCGTGCCGCGTCGACTGCCCGAGGTGATTGGCCAGGTGGGCGCCGTGGTGGAACGCCCCCGCTTCTTCCCCAACTTCTCCGCCCGGCTCAACCTGGAGCTGGCCGCCGACGCGGCCGGGGTGCCCCGCGCCCGGGTGGGCCGGGTGCTGGACCAGGTGGGCCTGACCGAGCGCGCCAAGGACCCCTACCGCACCTACAGCCTGGGCATGCAGCAGCGGCTGGCCGTCGCGGCCACGCTGCTCAAGGACCCGGAGCTGTTGATCTTCGACGAGCCCACCAATGGGCTGGACCCGTCGGGCATCCACGAGGTGCGGGAGACCATCCGCAGCCTGGGCCGGGAGGGGCGCACCGTGCTGGTCAGCTCCCACATCCTGTCCGAGGTGGAGCAGATGGCGGACACGGTGAGCATCGTGGGCAAGGGCCGGCTGCTGACCAGCGGCTCCGTGGTGGACCTGCTGGGCGCCCGCGCCAGCCGGATGCGGATCCAGGTGGACGACTCCACCCGCGCCGCGCAGCTGCTGGTGCAGCAGGGGCTGGCCGTGATCCCCGAGGGCACCGCCCTGCTGGTGGAGGGCTCCGGCGACCCGGCCCGGATCACCCGGCTGCTGGCCGACGAGGGCCTCTACCTGCGGGAACTGGTCAGCGTGCGACGCGACCTGGAGGCGGTCTACCTGGAGCTCACCCGCAAGCAGGGGCTGGAACCCACCGTCGGCCCGGGGATCGAGCTGCCACCCCTGCTGCCCAGCCAGAGACGGCGGGACGACATCGTCGCCCGCTCCACCGAGTCCCGCCCCACCGGGTCCCGCATCACCGAGGCCCGCCCCGCGGACGAGGAGAACTGACATGCTACGCCTGGTCATCGCGGAACTGCACCGGCTCGTCCGACGTCGGCTGACCCTGCTCACCCTGCTGCTGGTGCTGCTGGGTCTGGGCCTGCTGGGGTGGGCCGCATGGGAGTCCACCAAAATGCCCAGCCAGGCCCAGCAGGAGGCGTACCTGCAGTCCTGGCAGGCCGCCAAGGCCGACTGGGACAAGAACAAGGCCCAGATCATCAAGCAGTGCGAGGCGGACAATGCCCTCGCGCGGCAGAACGGCACCCCCACCTGGCCCTGCACCGAGGCGAACATTGGGCCCGGCCTGCCCCCCACCGCGATGGAGCCGCAGGGGGTGACCAGCCTGGTGGTCGGGTTGGACATGGCGCTGGCCGTCGGCCTGTCGTCGGCCTGCCTGCTGATCGGGGCCAGCTTCGTCGGGGCCGAGTTCGGCACCGGCAACATCGGCAGCTGGCTGGTCTTCGAGCCCCGCCGCAGCCGGGTCTTCTGGGCCAAGCTGCTGGCGCTGGCCCTGGGCTGTGTGGCGCTGTGCCTGACGGCCAGCCTGGTCTACCTGGCCGGGGTCTGGCTGGTGGCCCAGCTGAACCACCTCAAACCGGACCTGACCCCGCGCAACCAGCTCTCGGTGCTGTTCGGGCTGGGGCGGGTCACCATCCTGGCCACCGCCGCCGGGCTGGCGGCCGCCGGACTGGCCTTCCTCACCCGGCACACCGCGGCCGTGGTGGCCCTGTGCGGGGTCTGGCTGGGCTTCACCGTGGTGGTCGACGGCGGGAGCGGCAGCCGCCTGCAGCGCTGGGGTCTGCTGTCCAATTTCGAGGCGTGGATGACCGGCAAGGCCGAATACACCGTGGAGGTCTGCGACCTGGGCCGGATCAACTGCACCTGGCCCGCCCACACCCTGGACCGGATGGACGGCGCCGCGGTGCTCTTCGGGGTGGCGCTGCTGGCCGTCGCGCTGGGCTGGGCGGTCTTCCACCATCGCGACGTGAACTGACGGCGGCCCACTCAGCGGTTGCGCGCGCGCACCTTCTCACCCTTGGCCAGGGCGACGTCGCGCAGGCTGGCCTGGAAGTCCAGCATCTTCTGGGTCAGTTCCGGGTCACCGGCGGCGATCATCCGGGCCGCCAGCAGGCCGGCATTGCGGGCATTGCCAATGCTCACCGTCGCCACCGGGACGCCGGCCGGCATCTGCACGATGCTCAGCAGGGAGTCCATCCCGTCCAGGTACTTCAACGGCACCGGAACCCCGATCACGGGCAGCGGGGTGAGCGCGGCCAGCATGCCCGGCAGGTGGGCTGCTCCCCCGGCACCGGCGATGATGCAGCGCAGCCCACGGGTGTGCGCCTCGCGACCATAACGCACCATGTCCTCCGGCATCCGGTGGGCGCTGACGACGTCGGCCTCCCAGGCAATCCCGAACTCGTCCAGCGCGGCGGTGGCGGCCTCCATCGTCGGCCAGTCCGAATCCGAGCCCATCACGACTCCGACCAGCGGGGATGACCCACCGGCCGGGACAGTGTTCTCCAGATCAGGCATTGCGGTCTCCCATCAGGTAGCCGGCGGCGTGGCGGGCGCGCTTGGTGACGTCAGCCAGGTCATCACCGTAGGTGGTGACATGACCCACCTTGCGGCCGGCCTTGACGTCCTTGCCGTACAGGTGCGCCCGCAGCCGGCGGTCCCGGGCGAAGCAGTGCTGCAGGGCGCCGGTCAGGTCCGGCTCTGACCCCCCCAGCACATTGGTCATCACGACGTGTGGTGCCCGCAGCCCGGGGTCGCCCAGCGGCAAATCCAGCACGGCGCGCAGGTGGTTCTCGAACTGGCTGGTGTTGGCGCCGTCGATGCTCCAGTGGCCGGTGTTGTGCGGGCGCATCGCCAGCTCGTTGACCACCACCGAGCCGTCGCGCCGCTGCATCAGCTCCACCGCCAGCAAGCCGACCACGCCCAGTTCCCCGGCGATCCGCAGCGCCAGCTGTTGCAGCTCGCTGGCCTGCTCCTCGGACATGTCCGGGGCGGGGGTGATGGTCTCGGCGCAGATCCCGTCGGTCTGCAGGGTCTGGCTGACGGGGTAGGCGACGGCCTGGCCCTGCGGCGAGCGCACCACCAGGCAGGACAGTTCCCGGGCGAAGTCCACGAACTCCTCGGCGACGATCACGGTGCCGCTCCGGTCGATCACGCCGCCGTCGACGGTGGTGGCCTGCTGGGCCAGCGCCTCGAAGGGTTCCCGGGCCTGGTCCGGGCCGTCGATCTTCCACACGCCCTTGCCGTCGTAGCCGCCGCGCGAGGTCTTGGCGATCACCGGCCAGCCGATCCGCTCCCCGAAGGCCACCAGCTCCTCGACGCCCTGACAGACCTGCCACTGCGGGTTGGGGGCGCCCAGCTCGGCCATCCTGGCGCGCATCACGGCCTTGTCCTGGGCGTGCACCAGGGCGTCGGGGCCGGGCCGCACGGCCACCCCGAGCGCCTCGATCTGGTGCAGCAGCTCGGTGGGCACGTGCTCATGGTCAAAGGTCACCACGTCGCATCCCCTGGCAAAGTCCAGGGTGGCCTGCTGGTCGGTGTAGTCGCCGACGGTGACATCCCGCACCACCTGGGCGGCCGAGACGTCGGGCCCTTCGGCCAGCAGCCGGACGCGCACACCCAGGCCGATGCTGGCCTGGTGCATCATCCGGGCCAACTGCCCCCCGCCGATGATGCCGATCACATAGGGACGTCGTGCGCTGCTGCTCTGGGAATCCACGCGCAGACCTTACCTCGTCGGCCTTCGTGACCGCATGCCCGTCGGCCCCCGCGGCGACGGGTGCGCTGCCCGACGACGACGGCTCAGTCGCGCCATTCCTCGTCGGCCTGCTCCAGGGCCTGGTCCGGGGAGCCGAACAGCAGCTCGGAGAGCATCACGTGTACCCGTTCGACGTCGGGGATGTCGCGCAGGTAGACCGGGTCCTCCGCGGCCGTGGTCAGCTTGAGGGTGCCGCAGCCCAGCACCCGGTCGATGAGGCCGCGCTCGCTGGCGATGTCGTTGATCCGGGTCAGCGGCAGGTCGTGGCCGCTGCGCGTGAGGATGCCCTGCCGGTGGATGATCCGACGGGTGGTCAGGGTCCAGGTATTGCACCACCAGCGCAGGATCGGCAGCACCACCAGGCCCAGCAGCAGGACCAGCCCGACACCGAGCAACGCCCAGCTCCCCCACGGCTGCGCGTCGGCCGGCAACCAGGCCAGCCCGAAGCCAACCAGCGGCGCCAGCGCCAACAGCGCCATCACCGGCAGGATCAGGGCCTTGGCGTGGGTGTGCATCCGGCGCACCACCTGCTCGTCGGCACCCAGGTGTTTGCGGCTGCGCGGGGAAGAGTTCGCCATGCTGCCACAGTACCCGCGCCCCGGTCAGCCGATTGACTACTGCAGACGCAGGTGGAAGACGTCGCCGGCACTGAAGGCCTGCAACCCGTCCGCGGTGCGCACCACCAGCCGGCCCCACTGGTCCACCGAATCGCCCGTGCCCAGCACATTGGTGTGCTCGTCCACCATCACCCGCAGCGCCGCCCCGATGGAGGCGCAGCGTTCGGCGTACTCGTCGTGCACCTGCCCGTCGCGTTCCCACAGCTCGTACAGCCGGGCGAATTCGGTGAAGATGGCCGCCAGCACCGCCGCCTTGTCCTCGGACAGGCCGGCCAGCCGCAGGGAGGTGGCATGCGGCACCGGCAGTTCCGCCTCGTCGAGGGAGACATTGATGCCGACGCCCACCACCGCGGCCGCGGAACCGCCATCGGACTCCACCCGCTCGGACAGGATGCCGCACACCTTGCGGCCGTCGATCAGCACGTCATTGGGCCATTTCAGCTCCACCCGGCCGGGCTGGGCCTCGGTAGCCCGTTCGATCCCCGTCGCGACGGCCATTCCCGCCAGCAGGGAGAGCCAGCCCCAGTCCTGCGCCGGACGCGACGGCCGCACCAGTAGGGAGAAGGCGACGGCGGCCCCGGCCGGAGTCTCCCAGCGTCGCTGGAACCGCCCCCGTCCGGCGGTCTGCTCCTCGCTGACCAGCACGATCCCGTCCGCCGTTCCATTTCTGGCAAGTTCGGTCAGGTCGGCATTGGTGGAACCCGTAGTGGGCACACAACGGACCTCTTTCCACAGGCTCACGCCGGAAAGCAGCCGTGAGAGCAGGTCTTGATCGACGGGTTCGCTGGCAGGCATGGAGGTGAGGCTAGTCCCGAGGCGTGGAATTGCCCAAGCGAACGGACCCATGAGGGGCCCGCAGACGCTAAGGTCTGCCCCATGGAGATCGACATCCACACCACAGCTGGAAAGATCGCCGACCTGGGTAGCCGCATTGACGCCGCTGTCAATGCCGCCTCGCCTGCGGCGGTCGAGAAGCAGCATGCCAAAGGCAAGATGACCGCACGCGAACGCGTCCTCGCCCTGCTTGACGAGGGAACGTTCGCCGAACTCGACCAGTTCTCTCGACACCGTTCGCAGGCCTTCGGGATGGAGAAGAAGCGGCCCTATGGTGACGGCGTCATCATCGGCGTCGGCGCCATCCACGGCCGTCCGGTCTGTGTCTTCAGCCAGGACGTTGCCATCTTCGGCGGCGCGCTGGGCCAGGTCTACGGCGAGAAGATCGTGAAGATCATCGACTTCGCCATCAAGACCGGCTGCCCGCTGATCGGCATCAACGAGGGTGGCGGCGCCCGGATCCAGGAGGGCGTGGTCTCGCTGGGCCTGTACGGCGAGATCTTCCGTCGCAACACCCACGCGTCGGGCGTGATCCCGCAGATCAGCCTGATCATGGGCGCGGCGGCCGGTGGCCACGTCTACTCCCCCGCCCTGACCGACTTCACCATCATGGTGGACAAGACCTCCCAGATGTTCATCACCGGCCCCGCCGTGATCAAGACGGTGACGGGTGAGGACGTCACGCTGGAAGACCTGGGCGGCGCCCGGACCCACAACACCAAGTCCGGCAATGCCCACTACCTGGCCGCCGACGACACCGACGCCCTGGAGTACGTGCGCGAGCTGATCAGCTACCTGCCGCAGAACAACCTCGAGGACCCGCCGATCGTCGACGACGAGGAAGTGGACCTCACGATCACCGACCACGACCGCAAGCTCGACACCCTGATCCCCGACTCCCCGAACCAGCCGTACGACATGCGCGAAGTGATCCGCTGCGTGCTGGACGACGACGAGTTCCTGGAGGTGCAGGAGCTGTTCGCACAGAACATCATCTGCGGCTTCGGCCGGATCGAGGGCCGTTCCATCGGCGTCGTGGCCAACCAGCCCACCCAGTTCGCCGGCTGTCTGGACATCGACGCGTCGGAGAAGGCGGCCCGCTTCGTGCGGACCTGTGACTGCTTCAACATCCCGGTGCTGACCTTCGTCGACACCCCGGGCTTCCTGCCCGGCGTCGCCCAGGAGCACACCGGCATCATCCGTCGCGGCGCGAAGCTGATCTACGCCTACGCGGAGGCCACCGTGCCGCTGCTGACCGTGATCACCCGCAAGGCCTACGGCGGTGCCTACGACGTGATGGGTTCCAAGCATCTGGGTGCCGACGTGAACCTGGCGTGGCCCACCGCGCAGATCGCCGTGATGGGTGCCGAGGGTGCCGTCGACATCCTGTACCGCAAGGAACTCGGCGAGATCGAGGATGCCGACGCCAAGGCCAAGCGCCGCGCGGAGCTGATCCAGGAGTACAACGACGAGCTGGCCAACCCGTACGTCGCCTCCGAGCGCGGCTACGTGGACCAGATCATCTACCCGCACGAGACCCGCGCCGAAGTGATCCGCGTGCTCCGTCTGCTGCGCACCAAGCGTGAGGTGCTGCCGCCGAAGAAGCACGGCAACATTCCGCTGTGACCGGGAGCGATGCCATGACCGAAACCGAGCAGAGCGCCGAGGCCACCCCGCTCACCTTCCAGGTGAGCGGGGGCAACCCCGACGACGTCGAACTGGCCGCCGTGATGGCGGTCCTGCAGGCGGC
Organism: Luteococcus sp. H101; assembly: GCF_038433155.1. NCBI lineage: Bacteria > Bacillati > Actinomycetota > Actinomycetes > Propionibacteriales > Propionibacteriaceae > Luteococcus > Luteococcus sp. H101. Next base: position 55,116 of record NZ_JBCDMW010000029.1, on the reverse strand, counting down.
CCACCGGGCCGGCGCGCCGGCCGAACAGAGCGACGACCGTCCGCTGGCCGGCGGCTGGAAGAGCTACCACCGCACCCTGCGGCGGCCGGTCAACCCCGGCCGCGAGGCCTGGCGGTACAGCGCCCGTCCCTGAGGTCGGCTGACAGATCTCCACGTTTCACCTTCAGCTCCCGTCCGCTTTCCCGGGCGGGAGCTGAAGCATGCCCGTGGGCTGTTCCCCTTGAGGCGAATATTGCGTTGCGCGGCGCGCTTTTGTGTCACGCTGGGGGCAGTCACTTTGAAAGGACCCACCGCATGAGCGCCCTGAACGACATTCTTGCCGCCCTGCCCATCAACCAGCTGGCTTCCGAGCTCAACGAGGACCCTGCCGCGGTTGAGAAGGCGGCGGCACCGGCCGTCACCAGCATCCTGGGTGGGCTGACCCAGAACGCGCAGAACCCCGAGGGCGAGCTGTCGCTGGCCCAGGCCCTGGAGCAGCACAAGGACAAAGAGCTGCTGACCACCGACCAGCCGGTTGACCTGCAGGCCGTCGACACCGCGGACGGCGAGAAGATCATCGGCCACGTCTTCGGCAACCAGACCGACGGCGTCGCCCAGGCCCTCAGCTCCCAGGCCGGCGTCAGCAGCGCCCTGGTCAACAAGCTGCTGCCGATTCTGGCCCCGATCGTGTTGAGCTACCTGGCCAAGCAGCTGGGTGGCGGCAACAGCGCGGCCGGCAACATCCTGGGCCAGGTGCTGGGGGGCGCCGGCCAGCAGGCCGGTGCGGGCAGCGCCAACTCCGGCATGCTCGGTGGCGTGCTCTCGCAGGTGCTCGGCAGCGTGCTGGGCGGCAATGCCGCTCCGGCCAACAACCCCTTCGACACCACCAATGCCCAGGCCACCACCCAGCAGGCGCAGGCCACCGGCGGCGACATCGTCAGCCAGATCCTCGGCGGTCTGCTCGGCGGCAAGAAGTAACTCGGACGCTGGCTGCGCCGCCTCCTCGGTGGCTGAGCCTGTCGAAGCCACCATCCACCCGTCGGGCCAGCCCGAGCACCGTGCGCCCCCAGCCCTAGGCTGGGGGCGTGCGTTTCATTCTGGCCTCCTCCTCCCCCGCCCGCCTGGCCACCCTTGCCCGGGCCGGAATCACCGCCGAGGTGATCCGGCCCGACGTCGACGAATCGGCGGTGCGGGCAGCCAGCCCAGCGGCCCTGACGGCCGAGCTGGCGCGGTTGAAGGCGCACGAGGTGCTCACTCGGCTGGCGGGGCAGAGCGGCTTCACGCTGGTGGCCTGCGACTCGATGCTGGAGCTGGACGGGATTGCGTGGGGCAAGCCGGAGACTGCCCAGGCGGCGGTGGAGCGGTGGCGGGCCATCCGGGGCCGCACGGCGATCCTGCACAGCGGGCACCACGTCGTCGTCGACGACGAGCGGGGCCGACGCGAGGTGAACCGGGTGGGCAGCACCTCGGTCACCTTCGCGGACCTGGACGACGCCGAGATCGACGCCTATGTGGCCACCGGCGAACCCACCCGGGTGGCCGGCGCCTTCGCAATCGACGGGATCGGCGGGGCCTTCGTCACCGGGATCAGCGGCGACTACCACAATGTGGTGGGCATCTCCCTGCCACTGGTCCGCCAGATGCTGCTGGACCTGGGCGTCCAGTGGCACCAGCTCTGGCAAAGGTGAACCTCAGTCGCGCTTGTGGGCCATGCCACGCACGATGGCGTCGCCGATGGACTGGATGATCTGCACGACGATCACCAGCACCACCACCGAGGCGAGGAGCACGGGCGTGTTGGAGACCTCGTAGCCGTAACGGATGGCGAAGAAGCCCACACCGCCGCCGCCGATGGTGCCGGCCATGGCGGAGTAGCCGATCAGCATCACCAGGGTCAGCGTCGCGCCGGCCACGAAGGGACTCATCGCCTCCGGCAGCAGCACCTTGCGGACGATCTGCCAGGTACTGGCCCCCATCACCCGCGCAGCCTCGATCTTGCCCGGGGAGACCTCACGCAGCGCCGATTCCACCACCCGCCCGAAGAAGGGGATGGCGCCGACGGCCAATGGCAGCACGGCCGGCGTGGGGCCGTAGGCGGTGCCCATGATCTGGCGGATCACCGGGATCAGGGCAATCAGCAGGACCAGGAAGGGCAGCGAGCGAAAGGCATTGACGATCGCGCCGAAGACCCGGTAGAAGACGCGGTTGGGACGCAGCCCGTCGTGGTCTGTCATGCGCAGCAGGATCCCGACGATGGTGCCGAAGACCAGGGTGATCAGGAAGCTGAGCGAGACCATCCATGCCGTCTCCCCCAGCGCAGCCCAGAGTTCGGGCAAAGCTTGTTGGATACTGGTGTCATTCATCGGCTCACCGTCACTCCGCGCTCGCTGAAGAACTGATGGATCAGAGCGTCGTCCACCTCACCGTGCGGGTGGTCGAAGGCCACCCGCAACCGACCCACCTTGTGTCCGGCGATCTGCTCCACCGAGCCGCCCAGGATGGACACGTCGATTCCGGTCTGCCGGGTGAAACTGCTGATCAGCGGCTCATTGACGCCGCTGTTCACAAAACTGAGCAGCTGGCTGTGCACGCCGAAGGACTCGTCGTCGCGGCCCAACGGGATCAGCTGGTCGGCGATCCGGCTGTCCGGGTCGGCCACCAGGTCCAACAGGTTGCCCTGCTCCACCACGCGGCCACCCTCCATCAGGGCGGCGCCGTCGCAGATCCGGCGCACCACGTCGGACTCGTGGGTGATCAGCAGCACGGTGAGGCCCATCCGGTCCCGCAGGTCCTTGACCAGGTCCAGGATCTGCTCGGTGGTCGTCGGGTCCAGCGCGCTGGTCGCCTCGTCCATCAACAGCACCTTGGGGCGGGTGGCCAGCGCGCGGGCAATGCCAACCCGCTGCTTCTGCCCACCGGACAACTGCGAGGGGTAGGCCTTTGCCTTGTCCGGCAGGCCCACCAGCTCCAGCAGTTCGGTGACCCGGGGCCCGATGGCCTGCTTGTTCTCCCCGGCCAGCTCCAGCCCGAAGCCCACATTGTCGGCAACGGTCCGGCTGGCCAGCAGGTTGAAGTGCTGGAAGATGGTGCCCATCCGGCGGCGCTCGGCGCGCAGCTTGGCGCCCCACAGGCTGGTCCAGTCCACTCCGTCCACCGTGATGGTGCCGGCGGTGACGGGCTCCAGCTGGTTCAGGCAGCGAAACAGGGTGGTCTTGCCGGCGCCGGAGCGGCCCAGGATGCCGAAGATCTGCCCCTGGGCCACCTCCAGACTGACGTCGTCCAGCGCCACGACGGGCTCGGCCTGCTTGCCGCGCCCGTCGTAGTGCTTGGTGACGTGGGAGAAGGTGATCACGACTGCTTGGCGGGCAGCACCGAGCCCTGGTAGTTGCTGTTGATCCAGTCCTGGATCTGCTTGCTCTGCAGCGCTTCGGCCAGCTTCTTCACCCGCGGGTCATCCTTCTTGTCGCTCTTGACCACCAGCAGATTGGCGTAGGGGTTGTCGGTGGCGGTCTCCAGCGCCAACGCGTCGGTCTTGGGCTTGAGCCCAGCACCCAGGGCGTAGTTGCCATTGATGATGCTCAGGTTGACCTTGGCATCGTCCAGGGTGGCGGCCAGCTGCGGACGCGCGATCTCCAGGAACTTCAGACCCTTGGGGTTGGAGGTGATGTTCTTGACATTGATCTTCATGTAGTCGACGTCGGTATCGGTCGGCTTCACGTCCAGGGTCAGCAGCTTGGCCTGCTGCAGCAGGAACAGCGCCCGCACCAGGTTCGACGGATCGGAGGGCACGGCGATGGTGGCGCCGTTGGGCACCTCCTCCAGACTCTTCACCTTGCGGGAGTACAGGCCGAGCGGTTCGACATGCACGGTGGCGACGCTGGTCAGGTCGGTGACGCCCTTCGTCTTCAGCCAGGTGTCCAGGTAGGGCTTGTGCTGGAAGAAGTTGGCGTCGACGTCGCCACTCTGGGTGAGCTGGTTGACGTCGATCTCGCCGGCGATTGTCTTCACCTGGATCTTGGTGTCACCCAGCAGGCCGAGCTCCTGTGCCTTCTTCAGGATTTCGGAATGGGGGGTGGTGTCGGCCAGCACGACCAGCGGCTTGGAGGTGTCATTGCCACCGGCGCCGCAGGCGGTCAGGCCCAGGGTCAGGACGACGAGCAGGCCCGCGAGCAGCGAGCGGAGAAACTTGTTCATTGGTTGGTCTTTCGTCAGGGCCCACCCGGGTGGGCTCGATCATTCGGGCAAGTGGTCCACCGTCCTGACAACGCCACCGGGAGCCAGCTCAACCGGGCCCGCCCACTCCAGGGCAGGGTTCGAAAGGCGTTGTCAGCCCAACATTCGACGCGTCATGCGGGCACACGCGACCACGGGCATGGTGTGGCCCGTCATGATCTCGCACTTGCTCGGCATGCGGCAGAATCTATCCTGAGCGCGCCGTGCAGTGCCAATCCGGTCAGCATGTGGGCCCTCCGCAGCACCCAGCCCCCGATGCCGAGCCCATGCCCAGGCGGCCGAGCCCCCACCCATGGTGGCCTGGCCCACGGCGGCCGAGCCCCCACCCATGGTGGCCAGGACCGCAACCCCGACGGCCGAGCCCGTCGACGCCCCGCGTGGGCAGCCCGGCACTCACCCCGCTTGTTTGCGCAGGGTCAGCGCACACTCCGTCGCGGAGCAGGTGAAGGCTCCCTGCCAGGCCGACGAGTGGAAGAGCAGCGAGTCATTGGCACTGGCGTCCACGCTCCACCCGCTGGGCAGCCGGGTGGCCAGCCATCCCGCCAGCAGTTTCCGCTGCGCGGGCTCGAAGGTGAGGGTGACCACATTCGGTTGGTCGATCCGGCTGGTGACCTGGACCTGCTTGGGCAGCAGGAATTCCGACGGCCCGTGGGTGAGCATCATGTCCTTGAGGGTGACCGCATCCGCCGGCGCGCTGATCTCCGCCTGCGGGCTGGAGCTGGCCACGGACGCCTCGGGCGCGGCCGAACAGCCCGCCGCCAGGGCCAGCACCGTCAGCCCGGCCAGCATCCGTCGTCTCACCCGGCACACCCTACTGCCCGGTGCCGTCGCCACCCGGTTGGTGTCAGCGGGTTCGCGACGCAGCGGCGTCGGAGTCGCCCTGCGTCCTGGACGGTGGACTCCCAGCCGCAGGGTGGGGGCTCCGGGCCACCTCCTAGGCTGGATGGCATGAATGAGCGACCCGTTGCCCTTGTCACCGGAGCCAGCCGGGGGATCGGCCTGGCCATCGCCCGTCGGCTGGCGGACAGCCACCACATTCTGGTGGGCGGGCGGACCGACGAGGCGGTGCGGCCGGTGGTCGACGAGCTGCCCAGCGCCGCTCCCTTCGTCTGCGAGCTGACCGATGAGCGTGGCACCGCCGAAGCAGTCGCGATGGTGGAGCGGCTGGACGTGCTGATCCACTCGGCCGGGATCGGCCGTTCCGGCGACGTCGGCGAGAGCACCCGGGAGCAGTGGCGGGAGGTCTTCGAGCTGAATGTCTTTGCGGTGGCCGACCTGACCCGCCTGCTGCTCCCCCGGCTCCGCGAAGCCCGTGGTCAAGTGATCACCATCAATTCCGGCTCCGGTTTCCACTCCGGCCCCGGCGGCGGCCTGTACTCCGGCTCCAAGTTCGCGCTCCGAGCCCTGACCGACGCACTCCGGGAGGAGGAACGGGGCACGGTGCGGGTCAGCTCCATCCACCCCGGCCGGGTGGACACCGACATGCAGGTGGAGCTGCAGGCCGAGAAGGGCCGGCCCTACGTCGCCGAGGAGCACCTGCGCCCGGAGTCGGTGGCCGAGGCCGTGGCGCTGGCCGTGTACGCCAGCCCGGAGGCGATGGTGGAGGAGCTCAGCATCCGCCCGGTCTTCAAGGCCTGAGAGAGCCCCCTCGACAAGTTCGGGAATCGTGAGAGGACAGGCTCGGGGGACGTGGGGCAGGCTCCGCAGCCCCGGCGGCCGAGTTGTCGCGGCCCCTGGCAGGGGCAGGATGCGAGCCCCGGCGAGTCAGGCTCGCCAAAGTTGGCAGATATCCGGCAATTTGAACCTGCCAATAGGTTTTTGTGTCCACCAGGCCGCCAACTTTGGCGTGCCCATGCCCCAGGTCCTAGCGCATCGTGAGCGGGCTCAGGCGTCGTCGAAGGCCGCGCGTCGCGCCGAACGGCGCAGGATCCGCAACAATGACGGCCCCAGCAGTATCACCAGCGCCACATTGCTCAACGCCCGGCCGGCATTCCAGGCCATCGAGGTGGCCAGGTTGTAGAGCACGAAGTGGTGCAGGTTGGTGGCCACCGACGCCGTCGGGTCGAAGGACAGCTCGGAGGCATTGCCCAGGGTGAAGGGCCAGAAGGACAGGTCCATCAGCCAGCCATAGGCAAAACCGCTCACCACCCCGTAGGCCGCCAGCAGACCGATCTCCCACCAGCCCCGCAGATGCGGCAGCAGCCCCGCGCCCAGCCCGACGAAGCCCGCGGCCAGCATCTGGAAGGGCAACCACGGCCCCATCCCCGACGTGATCAGGGCCGAGGCCAACAGCGTCGTGTTGCCCAGGATGAAGCCGAAACCGGGCCCGAAGACCCGCCCGGCCAGGATGATCAGCAGGAAGATCGCCTCCAGCCCGGCGGTCCCCGCCCCCAGCGGCCGAACCGCGGCCCCGACGGCGGAGAGCACCCCGAGCATCGCCAGGGCCTTCACGTCCAGGTCATCATTGCCCAGCTCGGTCATCACCAGCGCGATCACCACGGGCAGCAGCAAGGCGAAGACCAGCGGGGTGTGCGCATCGCCGGACAGGCCCGCGCCGGGATGCCACAGCAGCGGCCAGCAGAAGGCCAGCAGGCTCATCACCGCCGCCACGCTGAGCATCGCGGCCGAACGCCAGGAGACCCGCACCACGGCCGGGCGCGCACGAGTCTCGGGACGGGTCGGGCTCACCGCCGGGCCTCGGCAACCTCGTCGACGGTCAACACCTCGGCCGGGTGGAAGACCTTGCTGACCTGGGGTGCGAAGCTGGGAGAGCTGGTGCACACCTCGCGGGTGGGCCCGTCGGCCACCACGTCCCCGTCGGCCAGCACGATGGTGCGCTGGGTGGCCTGGGCGGCGAACTCGACGTCATGGGTGCTGACCAGGATGCAGCTGCCCTGCGCGGCAAGGTCCGTCAGGATCCGGTGCAGCTGCTGCTTCATGGCGTAGTCCAGACCGCGGGTGGGTTCGTCCAGCAGGATCAGCGCCGGGCGAGCGGCCAGCTGGATGGCCAGCACCAGCGCCAGCCGCTGCCCCTCGGACAGGTCACGGGGGTGCCGTTGCGGATCCAGTTCGGCCCCCAACCGGGCCAGGATGGCCGCGGTGGAGCCCGCGGGTGAGTGGGTCTCCTGGTCGGCCTGGGCACATTCTTGTCCGACGGTGGGCAGATAGAGCAGGTCGGTGGCATTCTGCGGCACCAGGGAGACCACCTGCCGCGCGCGCTGGGCGGGGACGGTCCGCGGATCAGTCCCATCGACGACCAGCTCCCCGGTGCTGGGCATCGCCCCTTGCAGGGCCCACATCAGCGACGACTTCCCGGCGCCATTGCGGCCCATCAGGGCGGTGATGGTGCCCCGCTGGAAGGTCAGGCTGATGCTGTTGACCGCCACCAGATCGTCGTAGGCCACCCGCAACCTGTCCAGCCGGGCCACCACCTCACCGCGTGGCAGCCGTGCAGGGGCAAGCGGCTTGAGCGTGATGCCCTCGGCGGCCACCCGTCGGCGGGCATTGCGCACACTGAGCGGCACCTCGGCCCAGCCCAGCGTCCGGGCCAGGGCGCTCAGCGGCGGCACGACGTCGGCCCGGGCCAGCACCTGTCCGGCCAGGCCGTACTGGGCGGAGCCGTCGCCGGGCAGCCAGAGCACGCTGTCGGCGGCGTGCATCACCCGCTCCAACCGGTGCTCGGCCAGCACGACGGTCAGGCCCACCTCGTGCACCAGGGTGGTGATGGAGGCCAGCACGTCCTGCGCAGCGGTGGGGTCCAGGGCGCTGGTGGGCTCGTCCAGCACCACGACGCGCGGCTGCGCGGCCAGCACCGCCGCAATCGCCACCCTCTGCTGTTGCCCGCCGGACAACTCGATCAGCGCCCGGTTGCGCAGCGGCGCAATCCCCATGATGTCCAGGGTCTCCTCCACCCGCTTGCGCATGGTGGCTGGGGACAGGCCCAGCTGCTCCATCCCATAGGCCACCTCGTCCTCCACCCGATCGGTGACGAAGCCGGCCAGCGGGTTCTGCCCCACATAGCCCACCAGCTCGGCCATCTCCCGCGGGCGGTGGGTGCGGGTGGAGCGGCCGGCCACCCGCACGTCGCCGTTGAGGTGGCCGCCGGTGAAGTGCGGCACCAGGCCGTTGATGGCGCCCAGCAGGGTGGACTTGCCGACACCGGTGCGTCCCACCACCAGGCACAGGTCCCCGTCGGGAATGGTGAAGTCCAGGTTGGCCAGCGTGGGCCGCGCGGCGCCCGGGTGGCGCAGCGTGACGTCGTCGAAGGTGATCACAGGGCATCCTTGGGCGGTTTCGGGGTGGTGAGCAGTGGCAGCAGGGCCAACGCGGGCACCAGCAGCATCCGGGGGTCGAGTTGTGGCCAGACCGGCGGCGAGGAGGACGGCGACATCACGTCGGGCACGACGCGTTGCAGCCACAGCACCGCCCCGACGGCCAGTGCCCCGGCGGCACAGACCGACCATTCGGGCCATTCCCACGGGTCGGGACGGTAGCGGGTCACCGCGAGCCGTTGGCCGGAGCGATGAAGCCCGAGCCACGCGGCCACCAGCCCCAGCGCCAGCAGCGCCCACCCCCAGGGTCCGGAACCCGGAATTCCCAGCAGCAGGAAGGTGGCCAGGGTGATCAGCACCAGGGCGCCCAGCAGCAGGGCGGTGAGCGCGCGGCCCACCGGGCGCTGGGCGTGGGTGCGGCCATAGCCCCGGGCCTCCATTCCCGCGGCCAGCAGCATGGAACGTTCGATCGCGTCCTCCAGCACCGGCACCACCACGGCCCGCACGGCATGCCAGCCGCGGCTGGCCCCACCGCGCAGGCGCCGGGCCCGGCGGACCCGCTGCACGCTCTCGATCAGCTGCGGCGCCACGCTCAGCGCCACCACCAGGGCGACGCTGAGCTGGTGCAGCGCGGGCGGGACCACCCGCAGGGCCCGTTTGGGATTGGCCAGGGCATTCGCGGCCCCGACGCAGAGCAGCATCGCCACCAGCCGCAGCGAGTCGTAGAGGGTGTACAGCAGGCCGTCGAGGGTGACCGGGCCGCCGATCCGCAGACCGGCCGCCCAGCCGGGCAGTTGCAGCTGGGGCAGGGTGAACAGCACCTGACCGGTGCGGTTGATGCCCAGCAGGATCTGGAAGAAGACCCGGATGCCCAGCACCACCAGTGCAAGGGTCAGGTACGCGCCGGCCGCCTTGGCCCAGGGTGCCCGGGTGCGCCGGTTCAGCACCACCGCCCACACCGCGGCCACCACCAGCACCACCAGCAGCGGGTTGTAGAGGGTGCTGACCGCCACGGCGCAGCCCAGGGCCCAGGCCCACCAGGCCATCGGGTGCAGGGTGCGGGTCACGGGGTCCTTCCCGCGGCGCACGGGCCAGGAGCCGCGCCCCTGACTCTCCCGCGGGCCGCGACGGGTCAATCGAGTCGGTCGTCGACGGGCATTCCGACTCGGCTCGCGGGCACTACCGCCCGGGAGACCTCACGGCTGCGGGTCAGTTCCGGTCTCGCACCGGATTCCCCCGTCGATCACCGCACCACGGTAGCGCGACGGCCGGGATGGTCCGCTGCGCGGCACGCGAGACCGACGACCAGAGTCAGCCCTCGCCCAGGAAGTCCAGGGCGGCCTGCACCCCCAACAGCACCTCGGGCGGGTTGCCGGCAGCCACCATGATCCGGCGGCGCTGGATCTCGGCCATCGGCTGGGGCAGGGCATCCAGATCGAACCAGCCGACGTTGACAGACTCGTCGTCGCCCACGCTGGCCTCGCCACCTACCCAGCGGGCGCGGAAGGTGTGGTCCAGGTAGTCATTGCGGTCGCCGTTGTCATACTGCATCTCGCCGGTGGGACTCATCCAGACCATCCGTTCGATCTCGATCCGGACGCCGGCCTCCTCCTCCGCCTCCCGGATGGCGGCCACATGCGGGTCCTCCCCCGGCTCGACGATCCCGCAGATCGGCGTCCAGGAGCCGTTGTCGGAGCGCTGCACGCACAGCACCTGCTCCCCGCGCGGCCCCGGCCGCAGCACGACGGCGGTGGTGCCGGGCAGCCACAGCATGGCGTGACCGATGGACTTGCGCAGTTCCAGGATGAACTCGGGGGTAGGCATGCGGCCACAATAGTGCGGCGCCCGGCAAAGGTTTTCGTTCCACACTGTGAGTGAGCAGGTCCAACGGCTGCCGAAGCAGGCCAGCAGGCAATAGACTCCCAGCAGCAAGGCCCATGAAGCAGGCCAGTTCAAGGAGGAACAGTGGGAAACCAGATCACCAAGGTGCTCGTGGCGAACCGCGGCGAGATTGCCGTTCGGGTGATTCGTGCCGCCGCCGATGCCGGGATCGGAAGCGTTGCAATCTATGCCGACAGCGACTCCGAAGCCCTCTTCGTGAAGCTCGCCGACGAGGCCTACGCGCTCAACGGGGCAACCCCCGCCGAGACCTACCTGAATGTTGACAAGATCCTCGAGGTCGCCCAGCGCAGCGGCGCCAACGCGATCCACCCCGGATACGGCTTCCTCGCCGAGAATGCCTCCTTCGCCCAGGCCGTCATCGACGCGGGCCTGATCTGGATCGGCCCCTCGCCCGAGGCCATCGAGAACCTCGGCGACAAGGTCAAGGCCCGTCACATCGCGCTGAAGGTGGGCGCCCCGCTGGTTCCCGGCACGCCGGACCCGGTGGCGGATGCCGATGAGGTTGTCGCCTTCGCCAAGGAGCACGGCCTGCCGATCGCCATCAAGGCCGCCTTCGGTGGCGGTGGCCGCGGCCTGAAGGTGGCCCGCACCATGGAAGAGGTGCCGGAGCTGTTCGAGTCCGCCACCCGTGAGGCCGTGACCGCCTTCGGCCGGGGCGAGTGCTTCGTCGAGCGCTACCTGGACAAGCCGCGTCACGTCGAGACCCAGTGCCTGGCCGATCAGCACGGCAATGTCGTGGTGGTCTCCACCCGTGACTGCTCCCTGCAGCGTCGTCACCAGAAGCTGGTGGAGGAGGCCCCCGCGCCCTTCCTCACCGACGAGCAGCTGGAGCGGCTGTACAGCTCGTCCAAGGCGATCCTGAAGGAGGCCGGCTACGTCGGCGCCGGCACCTGCGAGTTCCTGGTGGCCCAGGACGGCCTGATCAGCTTCCTCGAGGTCAACACCCGCCTGCAGGTGGAGCACCCCGTCTCCGAGGAGGTCACCGGTCTGGACCTGGTGCAGCAGATGTTCCGGATTGCCAATGGCGAAGAGCTCGGCTTCGACGATCCCGAGATCCGCGGCCACTCGATCGAGTTCCGGATCAATGCCGAGGACGCGGGCCGCAACTTCATGCCCGCCCCCGGCACCCTGGTCAAGTGGGTCCCGCCGACGGGCCCCGGCGTGCGCGTCGACGAGGGCTACCACACCGGCATGACGGTGCCCGGTTCCTTCGACTCGCTGGTCGCCAAGGTGATTGTCACCGGCACCAGCCGGGACAACGCGCTGGCGCGCTCCCGTCGGGCCCTGAAGGAGCTGGTCCTGGAGGGCATGCCCACCGTGATCCCCTTCCACCAGGCGGTCCTGGACGACGAGGCCTTCAAGGGCGACGGCGAGAAGTTCGGCGTCTACACCAACTGGATCGAGACGGAGGCCGACCTGAAGGTGGCCCCCTACACCGGCGAACTGGGCGAGGCCGACGACGTGCCGGAGCCCACCACCGTCGTGGTGGAGGTCAACGGCAAGCGGCTGGAGGTCAAGCTGCCCGGCAACCTGGCCACCGCGGCCAAGCCGTCCGGCAAGAAGAAGCCCACCAAGCGTGACCGGGGCGGCGCCAAGGCCTCGGCCCCGTCGGGTAACTCGCTGACCGCGCCCATGCAGGGCACCGTCGTGAAGGTGGCCGTCGAGGAGGGCACCACCGTGGAGGAAGGCGAGCTGGTGGTGGTGCTGGAGGCCATGAAGATGGAGAACCCGGTCACCGCTCACCGGACCGGTGTGGTCAAGGCGCTGGCCGCGAACCCCGGCGAAACGGTCAACGCCGGTGCGGTGCTGTGCGAGATCGTCGATCCTGAGTGATTCTCAGCCGGTGACCGGCGGTCACCTGTGAAGTCACCATGAATTCCCGTGAGGCGGGCCCATGACTTGGGCCCGCCTCACGCATGCCCCACACTGGAAACCATGTTTGAGCTCCTTCTGGTCATCGCGATGCTCGCCGTCGTGGTGGGCCTGTTCCAGTCCAGCCGCCAGCGCAAGGCCGTCGAGGCGCAGCGGGCGGCGGCGCTGGAGACCGCCCTGACCACCAGCCGTCGGGCCGCGGACGAGGACGTCACCAAGTTCGGCGAGGAATTGCAGCGGCTGGATTCGGAGGTGGCCGGCCATCCGCTGGACCAGGCCATGCGTCAGGACTACGAGCGCGCCCTGGACGCCTATGAGAACGCCAAGTCCTCCCTGGCCGCCGTCACCACGCCCGACGAGGTCAAGCACGTCACGGAGATCCTGGAGGACGGGCGTTATGCCATCGCGTGCGTGAACGCCCGGGTGGCCGGTGAGCCGTTGCCGCAGAAGCGCCCGCCGTGCTTCTTCAACCCGGCGCACGGCCCCAGCAGCCAGAACGTCACCTGGACTCCCCCGGGCGGCACCCAGCGCGACATCCCGGCCTGTGCCGCCGACGCCGAGCGGGTGCTGGCCGGTGCCGATCCCTACATCCGCACCGTGCAGGTGGGCGCCCAGAGGGTGCCCTACTGGCAGGGCGGCCCGGCCTACGCGCCGTGGGCGCAGGGCTACTACTCCGGCTGGTCCGGCTCCAACCTGATCCGGGACATCGCGATCGGCTCGTTGGTCTTCCATGGCGTGGGTTCGCTGTTCGACGGCCCCGGGTTCGGCGGCGGTTTCGACGGCGGCCTGGGCGACGGGATCGGTGACGGTTTCGAGGGCATCGGCGAGGGGATCGGTGACGGCTTCGAGAGCATCGGCGACGGCATCGGCGACATGTTCGACGGCCTCGGCGACTTCTTCGGCGACTGATGCCCCGGGTTCGCACCGCCCTGACCGCCCTCGGCCTGACCGGAGGCGGTCTTGCCGTCGGCGCGCTGGCCGCGGCGCACCAGATCAGCGGACCGCAGCGCCCCGCCCTGGCCTACGCGATGAGCCCCTTCGAGGTGGGGATGTCCGCCGAGGACGTCTGGTTCACCGCCGGCGACGGCACCCGGCTGGCGGGCTGGTGGTTCGACCGGCCCGGTGCGACCCACGTTGTGGTGGTCTGTCACGGGCATCGGGGCAGCAAGGCCGACATGCTGGGCATCGGCCCGGGCCTGTGGCGGGCCGGCGCCGCGGTACTGGTCTTCGACTTCCGCGGCAATGGGGATTCCGCGGACGGGCCGCAGTCCGTCGCGCACTATGAGCAGCTGGACCTGGCGGCCGCGCTGGACTGGGTGGCGGCCCGCTGCCCCGGGGCGGAGATCGACGTGGTGGGCTTCTCCATGGGAGCCGCGGTGGCGCTGCTGGTGTCCGCCGGGGATTCCCGCGTCACCCGGGTGGTGGCCGATTCCCCCTTCGCTGACCTGCACGGCGTGATCGCGGCCGCCGCCCGCGGCATGCGGCTGCCGCCGGTGCCGCTGGTGCCGTTGGTGGACCGGGTCACCCGGCTGCGCTACGGCTACGGCTTTGGCCAGGTGCAGCCCATCGACGTCGTGTCCCAGATCCCTCCCCGGCCGTTGCTGCTGGTCCACGGCACCCGGGACTCGGTGATCCCGGTGGAGCACACCCGTCGGTTGGCGGCCGCCGCCGGAGACAAAGCAGTGGTCCACCTCGTCCCCGGGGTGGACCACTGCGGTGCCTACTTTGCCGACCGCCCGGGCTATATCGCCAGGGTGGCGGACTTCCTGAGACTGTGAGGCTCTAGTCGTTGGCCTCCACCCGGGACCGCTGGGCACGCGCCACCAACGGCATGATCAGACCCAGGGCGATGAAGACCACCGGGGCAACCACGTTCAGCAGCAGCTTGTTCCACCAAGCCGTGGTGTAGGGCTCCAGCTTGCCGGGGATCATCCCCAGAATGCAGGCGGCGGCGGTGAACAGGAAGCACCACGCCCCCATCGCCAGCGCCACCGCGTCGTTCCTGACGAAGCGGTAGTGGGAGACCAGACCCAACCGGCCGGCCATCCGTCGGACCGCCACATAGGCCGCAAAGACGAAGAGGTAGCGCAGCGGCATCACGACGGCGTTGAGGTCCAGCAGATTGCTGAACAGTTCATCCATGTTCCCCACGCCGATGATCGGAAGCAGAGAGACCAGACTGACCAGGATCGCGGTCAGCAGATAGCCGTTGACCGGGGCCCCGAAGCGGTTCTCCTTGCGCAGCCAGCGCGGAATGTAGCGGTCATCGGAATCCGCCAGCAGCACCTTCAGCGGAGCATCGATGGAGATCAGCAGCACCGCCGCCTGGGCACAGGCATTGGCGACGGCCTGGATGATCATCAACAAGTTGCCGACACCGTAGTACTGGCCCAGCTTCTGGAAGGCCATGTACTGCCCGTTGGCCTTGAAATTTGCCACCGCCTTGGCATCGAACTGGGTGGCGTCGAACATCATGCCCATCGCGATGGAACCCAGCAGCGCCGAGACGGCCACCATGCCGGCCAGCGCGATCATGCCGCGGGAGAAGCCACGCTTCTGGTCCACCATGTTGTTCACATACGGAGAGATCTTCTCCGCCCCGCCGACGGCGAAGACCAGCATCGCGATGGTGGTGAAGTAGCCCAGATCGAAGTGGGGCAGGTAGGTGCTCAGCGACGTCATGTTCGGCGTCGCCACGTGGGCATCCCGGATGGCCGGAGCAGCCAGCATCAGCAGGATGTAGAGGATGCCCATCACGAAGGAGGCCATACCGGCAATGGAGCCCAGCAGCTTGAGCGAGCGAACGCCGCGGGAAGCCAACGCCATGAAGAGCAGGAAGAGCAGCAGCACCACGATCTGGGTCTGCCAGACCGGGAAGCGTTTGATCAGGCCCGAATGGCCTTCCACCGCCCAGCCGCCGGCAATCAGAATGGCCTGCGGCTTCTGTGCGAGATAGGGAATGTGCACCACCCAGTAGGTCCAGCCGCACAGGTAGGCCCAGCCGGAGCCCATGGTGGAGCGGATCCAGCTGGTCACCCCGGAACGTGCCTCGGGGAAGGTGGCCCCCATCTCCCCCACCATCAGGGCATAGGGAACGAAGTAGATCACCATGATCATGATCCAGGAGAAGACCACCGTCAGCCCCTGATTGGCGTAGTTGTTCACCACATTGCCAAAACCCCAGACCGTGACGAAGGCCATCAGCGCCAGATTGGACCAGGTGATGGTGCGCTGGCTGGCCTGGCGATGGTCCAGCGCCTCGCCGGGCGCGGGAGGTAGAGCGGACATGGCATGCTCCTGTGGGAAGTCGAAGGGTTGTTGGCCCACGGAAGTCGACGACGACCTCTTGGACCACCAGAGACCCTAGCCATAGAGCAGTGCCGCCCCCGAGACCGGGGGCGGCACTGTGGTCTGTTACCGGGCGGGCAGCTGATCAGACCTGGGTCTTGGAGGGCTTCTCCGGGTGGGCGTACAGGTGCAGTTGCCGGGCCGCCTCCGCGATGGAACCGGACATTGACGGGTAGACCGTGAAGTCGTGGCTGAACTGGTCCACCGTGATCTTCTCCGCCACCGCAAGGGAGATGGAGTGGATCAGCTCGGAGGCGTGCGGGGCCACCACGACGCCGCCGACGATGATGCCGGTGACCGGCAGGCAGAAGAGCTTCACGAAGCCGTCGCTGACGCTCTGCATCTTGGCGCGGGGATTGCCGGCCAGGGGCAGCATGATCTGGCCGATGTCCAGGGCACCCTCGTCGGCCTCCTTCTGGGTCATGCCGACGGTGGCGATCTCCGGTGCGGTGAACACATTGGAGCTGACCGACTTCAGGTTCAGCGGAGCCACCGCGTCGCCCAGGGCGTGCCACATGGCGATCCGGCCCTGCATGGCGGCCACCGAGGCCAAGGCGAAAACCCCAGTGCAGTCGCCGGCGGCGTAGATGGTGCGCACCGAGGTGCGGGAGACCTTGTCCACCTCGATGTGTCCGCTGGGCTTCAGCGTGACACCGACCTCCTCCAGGCCGATCCCGGTGGTGTTGGGGATGGAACCGACGGCCATCAGGCAGTGCGAGCCACGCACCTCCCGGCCGTCCTCCAGGCCCACCACCACCTCGTCGCCCTCCCGACGGGCGGACACGGCGCGACACTCGCTCATGATCTCCATGCCGCGACGCTCGAAGACGTCCTGCAGCACGGCTGCGGCGTCCTGGTCCTCGCCCGGCAGCACCTGCTTGCGGGAGCTGACCAGTACCACGTCGACGCCCAGGGCGTCATAGGCATTGGCGAACTCGGCGCCGGTGACGCCGGAACCCACCACGATCAGCTTCTCGGGAAGCTCGGTGAGGTTGTAGACCTGCTTCCAGTTCAGGATCCGCTCGCCGTCGCACTTGGCGGCCTCCAGCTCACGCGGGGTGGTGCCGGTGGCCAGCAACACGATGTCGGCCTCCAGCTCCTGCTCGCCCTGCTCCCCGGTCACCGCGATCCGGGTGGCACTCGTGAGCTTGGCGTCGCCGATCAACACCTTCACGCCGAACTTGTCCAGGCTCTTGCCGATGGACTCCGACTGGGCCATCGCCAGGTCCAGCACGCGCTTGTTCACGGCCTCCAGGTCAACCTCAACCGAGGAGACCACCGAATCGTCGTCGCCGGAGCTGGTCACCTTCAGGCCCAGCTGGCCGGCGCGTTCGATCATGCTCATCACCTCGGACGTGGCAATGAGTGTCTTCGAGGGAACGCAGTCCGTCAGCACGGCGGCACCGCCGAGCCCGGTGCGTTCCACGAGAGTCACCTCCGCGCCGAGTTGGGCCGCTACGAGAGCGGCTTCGTATCCTCCGGGGCCTCCACCAATGATCACGACTCTGGTCACGGGGTCATTGTTCCATGCTTTCCTGACTTGGCCGTATTGTTGGCGGCGTGAACCCGAGTGAATTCGAGCACCCCACGGCCGTGGCCCAGGCCGCCGCCGAGCACATCCGCCGGGAACTGTTGCCCCCCGCGGGTCTGGACCGGATTGACCTGGCCCTGGTGCTGGGCTCGGGCTGGAACCAGGGCGTCGACCAGCTGGGCGACGAGATCACCACCGTGCCGCTTGACGGGATTCCCGGCTTCAGCAAGCCGGTGGTGGCCGGGCACGGCGGCGCGCTGCGGCTGGCCCGTACAGCGAACGGCAAGGTGGCGATGGTGCTCACCGGCCGCACCCACTACTACGAGGGGCGGGGCGTGGCGCCCGTCGTGCACGGCGTGCGCACCGCCGCCGCGCTGGGCGCATCGATGCTGGTGCTGACCAATGGCTGCGGCGGCCTGGACCCGACGTGGGCCCCCGGCACCCCGGTGCTGATCAAGGACCACATCAACCTGACCGGCGCCACTCCCCTGCGCGGCGCCACCTTCATCGACCTTTCGGAGGCCTACAGCCGACGACTGATGGCGCTGGCCCGGGAGGTGGACCCGTCGCTGCCGGAGGGCGTCTACGTACAGTTCAGCGGGCCGCAGTACGAGACCCCTGCCGAGGTGCGGATGGCCGGCATCCTGGGCGGCAACCTGGTGGGCATGTCCACCGCACTGGAGACCATCGCCGCCCGCGAGGCCGGGCTGGAGGTGCTGGGCATCAGCCTGGTCACCAATGCCGCCGCGGGAATCACCGAGGCCCACCTGGACCACACCGAGGTGCTGACCGCCGGCAAGGACGCCGGACCCAAGCTCACGACGCTGCTCACCGGGCTGCTGGAGCGCCTCTGAAAAGTGGGTCGCTTGTCCCGTGGTCTTTTTGGTGGTGAGTTCGCAACCCAAATAACCTCAGGACAAGCGTCCAGAACTCCTGGGGGTCCCAACCCTCACCGCCGAGGGTTGGGAGACCCGGAGCTGACCCCATTCCATCGCCCGAGCCGCTAGCGTGGAGTCCAGCCGCACCACAAGGGAGCACCCATGATCGACGCCGAACTGCGCCGCACTGTCCTGACCTGGATCGCCGAGGATCCCGACGAGCAGACCCAGGCGCGGCTGGCCGAGCTGCTGGCGGCCAGCGACGCCGGTGACCAGAGCGCCACCGGCGAGATCACCAGCGCCTTTGCCGGGCCGCTGACCTTCGGCACCGCCGGGCTGCGCGCCGCGCTGGGCCCCGGCCCGGGCCGGATGAATCGCGTCGTGGTCAGCCAGGCAGCCGCCGGCTTCGCCGCCTGGTTGCAGAAACAGGGCCATTCCGGGGGCAAGGTGCTGATCGGCTACGACGCCCGCACCAAGTCCGACGTCTTCGCCCGGGACACGGCCGAGATCTTCGCCGGGGCGGGCTTTGAGCCCATCCTCAGCGACCAGCACGTCCCGACCCCGGTGGTGGCCTTCGGGATCAAGCACCTGGGTTGTGTGGCCGGCATCGTGGTCACCGCCAGCCACAACCCGCCCGCCGACAATGGCTACAAGGTCTACCTGGGCGACGGTTCCCAGATCGTGCCCCCGGCCGACGAAGAGATCGCCGACCAGATCGCGCTGGCCGCGGCCCGGCCGTTGGCCGAACTCCCCCGCTCCACCGAATACGCGCTGATCGGGCAAGAACTCGTCGACGCCTACTGTGAGGTGGCCGCCGCCCTCGTCACCGCCGACGCGCCCCGGCAGATCGACTGGGTCTACACCGCGATGCACGGCGTCGGCGCCCGCGTGGTGGAGCAGGCCGTCCAGGCCGCGGGCTTCCCGGCCGCCATCCCCGTCGGGCAGCAACACGACCCCGACCCGACCTTCCCCACCGTCGCCTTCCCCAACCCGGAGGAGCCCGGCGCCATCGACCTGGCCCTGGAGCTGGCGGAGCAGACCGACGTAGACCTGGTGATCGCCAATGACCCTGACGCGGACCGGTGCGCCATCGCAGCGCCCTTCCCCGTCGTCGGCTGGCGGATGCTGACCGGCGACGAGCTGGGTTCCCTGCTGGGCGACGACGCGATCCGTCGCAATGTCGCTGGCACCTACGCCAACTCGGTGGTCTCCTCCACCCTGCTGGGCACCATGGCCCGGGCCGCCGGGAAGCCGCATGTCACCACCTTGACCGGCTTCAAGTGGATCGGCCGGGTGCCTGACCTGGCCTTCGGTTACGAGGAGGCGATCGGCTACTGCTGTGACTCGCAGCACGTGCCGGACAAGGACGGGATCACAGCCTGCCTGACCATCCTGCGGCTGGCGGCCGAGCTGAAGGCCAACGGCCAGACCATCGCCGACCGCCTGGACGAGATTGCCCGCACCCACGGCGTCCACGCCACCGGCCAGCTCAGCGTCCGGGTGGAGGACCTGCAGATCATCCGCGACGCGATGACCAGGCTGCGCAGCAATCCCCCGGCCACCCTGCTGGGCGAGCCGGTGACGGTGCGGGACCTCAACCAGGGCACCGACGAGCTGCCGCCCACCGACGCGATCGAGCTGACCGGACCCGCGGTGCACGTCGTCGCCCGGCCGTCGGGCACCGAGCCCAAGCTGAAGTGCTATCTGGAGGTGCGGGTTGGCGCCAAGGAATCCGCCGCGGACCTGAAGGCCGCCCGGCAGCGCGCCGCCGAGATGCTGACCACCATCCGCGACGAGATGGCCACCGCTCTGGGCGTCGACGCCTGATCCCACCATCGCGCGAGCGGGGGGCCTCGACATGCTCGGCCACCGTGGTGGGGTTCCCGTTCACCCACAGCGGTGGGTTCCCAGCCACCCGCCGTGCTGGGGCGCCAGCCACCCGCCATCGGTGGCCCCGAGCCATCCGCCCGCGGCCGCCAGAGCACCTTCGCGCGGCTGGCTGACACGCGGCTGACATGGCCTTTTGGGTGCTGGTGACTGGTCCCGCGGTGGCATAGCGTGGAACCATGACGCCGATCCGCTGGTTCCGTGCCCTGTTCGTCGCGCTGTTGCTGGGTGTGCTCACCGCGTCCGGGTTGGCCGACGTCGCCCGGGCCGAGGACTCCAGCGCCTGGCAGATCACCAACTACGAGACGGTGGCCGACGTCGGGGAGAACGGCACCGCCAAGGTGACCACCACCATCGACTTCGACTTCGCGCACGACCCGGGGCACGGCCCCTTCCTTACCTTCGTCACCCGGCAGGGGGTCAAGGGCGACCCGGACCACTGGCGCCAGATCGAGATCCGCGACATCAGGGCCAGCAGCCCCAGCGGCGCCGCGGCCAACCTGAAGAAGTCCACCAGCGGTGGCGTGCTCACCCTGCGGGTGGGCCGGGAGGGCCGGACCTACACCGGCGTGCAGCGCTACGTGATCAGCTACACCATCCGCGGGATCGTCGAGCCGAAGCAGGCCGAGAGCCAGCTGGACGAGGTGAACTGGATGGCGATCGGCGACGGTTTCGAGGTGCCGATCCGCAATGCCAAGGTCACCCTGAACCTGCCCGCCGCCCCGACCCGCACCCAGTGCTGGGTGGACAGCTCGTCGAACTGCCAGCGGGCGACGGCTGACGGCCGCAGCGTCGTGTACCAGCACCGCAACCTGGGCCGGGGCGACTACCTGCAGACCGTCGCGGGGCTGCCCGTCGGCACCTTCGTCGGCGCCGAGCCAACGCTGACCCCGCGGGCCAACCCGGCCAAGGCCTTCTCCCTCACACCGCAGAACGCGGGCGGCGCGCTGGCCGTCCTGCTGGGCGCTGGCGCCCTGCTGCTGCAGGCCTTCCGACGCCACGGCCGCGACGAGGTCTACACCGGCCTGACCCCGGGCCTCAGCCCGGCGGCCGGCGGGGCTGAGGGCACCAGCCGCACCAGCCGGAAGGCACCCGTCGCCGTCCAGTTCACCCCGCCGGATGCCCGTCCGGGTGAGATCGGCACCCTGGTGGATGAGAAGGCAGACCGACGCGACGTGGTGGCCACCCTGATTGACCTGGCGGTTCGCGGACACATCCAGATTGCCCAGACCGGCAAGAAGGACTGGACCTTCACCCTGCTGTCCAGCCCCAAGGATGACCTGCTGCCGCACGAGCACCAGTTGCTGGCCTCCCTGTTCCGCAAGCAGGGGCAGGTGAGCACCCAGGACCTGCGCAACCAGAGCTACGCGACGCTCTTCCCAACCAACAAGAAGGCGCTCTACAAGCAGGTGGTGGGCGGACGGCACTGGTTCCGTAGCAACCCGGAAACCACCCGGGCGGTCTGGCTGGGGATCGGGATCTTCGTCACGGTGGCGGGGGTCCTGGCGGCCGGTCTGGGGATGGTCGCCTTCAACCTGGCCCTGCCCGGTCTGGCACTGGCCGCGGTCGGCATCCTGACCGTCATCTGCTCCCCCTCCATGCCGTCGCGCACCGCCGAGGGTTCCGCCGCCCTGGCCCAGGCGCGTGGCTTCGAGCTCTACCTGCGCACCGCGGAGGCCGACCAGCTGCGCTTCGAGGAGGGCGAGGACATCTTCTCCCGCTACCTGCCCTGGGCCATCATGTTCGGCGTCGCAGAGCGGTGGAGCAAGCTGTTCGAGAAGCTGGCCGCGGAGGGTCGCTACGACCTGCAGCCCACCTGGTATGTCGGCAACCAGTTCGGCTTCGGGTACGGCTATCTCGGCTCGTCGATGGGTTCACTGGGTGACTCCTTCAGCTCCGCGATGCAGGCCTCCCAGGCCTCCGCGGCGGCCGCCTCGGCCCGGTCCTCGGGCGGCTCGGGCTTCTCCGGCGGTGGCGGTGGCTTCGGTGGCGGGGGTGGCGGCGGCTGGTGACCGTCGCCCATCCGCTGCTGGAGCGCTTGCGGGCCGACGTCGCGTTGGGCCGCCGATCGGCCCCGGACCAACCACTCACCCCGTGCCGGGGGTGGCGCAGCCCGATGGCCCGGCTGCTGGTCTTCGTCGTCGTGCTGGCTCTCTTCGCGCTGGCCACCGTGCCCTTCGAGCAGGGCGGCAGCGCACCCGAGTGGGTCTACCAGGTAGCACAGCTGGGCGGCAGCGTGGCCGCCTACCTGGTGCTGGTCTGGCTGGTGGAGGGGCGATGGCCACCCGTGGAGCTGGCCTGGCGACGGATTGGGGGTCTCTCGGCCGGGCTGGCGATGGGTGCCGCCGGCTGCCTGCTGGTCTTCCTGCTGTGCTTGGCGGGCGGCTGGCGGACCGTCGCCGGGACCAATCCCGACGCGCCCCTGCTGATCCCGGCGCTGCAGCTGGGCGTCGTGGCCGCCGTCAGTGAGGAGATCATCTTCCGCGGCGTCTGTTTCCGGCTGACCGAGCCCGCGCTGGGCACGTGGGGCGCGGTGCTGGTCTCGGCCGGCGTCTTCGGCGGGGTGCATCTGGGCAATCCGCACGCCACCTGGTGGAGTGCGCTGGCCATCGCGGTGGAGGCCGGCGTGGGCTTCGGTCTGCTGTACGCCCTGACCCGCAGCCTGTGGCTGGTGATCGGCGTGCATGCCGCGTGGAATGTGGTGCAGGGGCCGGTCCTGGGTTCGGCCGTCTCCGGTGCCACCGGCAATGGCGACGGCCTGCTGGTCTCCCTGCCCAGCGGACCGACCCACTGGTCGGGCGGATCCTTCGGGCTGGAGGCCTCCTTGGTCGCGGTGCTGGTCTGGCTGGCCTGCTCCGTCTGGGTGGCGCGACGGCTGGTGGCCGGCCGCCACACGGTGACACCCGCGTGGCGTCGTCCGCAGGCGCTGAGGAACTGAAAGTCACTGAATCCCACATACAGTGGCGCCATTCTCCGGTAAATCGGCGGCCATTCCCACGCAATTTCCTGAGTGGAAATACTCACGTCAGTGGTTCACCACAATGTCACCAGGAATTCGTCCCAGTCAGGTGTCCATCGCGCCTCCCCAATGATGCACAAAACTGCCCAGAACAGGCCGAAGCCCCGCCTCCCGGGTGGGAGACGGGGCCCCGGACTGTTCAGCCAACCATGAGGACGAGCCCCATGGAAGTGCTAGATCACTTCGCGGAGATGGCGGCCTGGATCTGGGCCATCGCGGCAGCGGTGACGGTGGAGGGACCACCGATGACCACGGCGCCGGACGGCTGCGACAGCTCATTGCTGTTGCGCAGGTAGTTGTCCACCGTCAGCGGCAGGCTGCTGGCCTTGGTCAGCACCAGCGGGTTGGCGTACAGACCGGAGAAGGCGCCACCGGTGATGGCGTCCGCGTAGATCTGGCCGGAGGCAACCGACGGGTAGACCGGGCCCTTGAAGAACTTCTTGGCCAGGTTGACGGAGACCTCGTAGCGGTCGGCGCCGGGCACCTGGTACATGTAGTCCTTGCCAGCCGCCTTGATGGCGTCGCCACCAACGGCCACGTACTGGCCGTTGACAACCTGACCCACCAGCTGGGCGCCGGCGGAGTAGTTGGTCTTCCAGCGGGTGGCCCAGGTGCCCAGCTGGTCACCCTTGCTGCTGGCCTCACCGGTCAGCAGCACGACACCCTTGACGTTGACCGCGGCCGGGCCGGTGGTCAGCGCGTCGGTGTAGATGCGGCCGGTGGCCAGGAAGGCCGGGGCGGCACCCTGCTTGCCAGCGGCCTTGACGGCCTCGTCGCGAGCCTTGTCCAGAGCCTTGACCGCGTCAGCGATCTGGCCCGGGGTGGGGCGGTTGGCCAGGGCATCGGCCAGGGCGGTGGTGGCGGCGGTCAGCTTGGCCTGGGCCTTGGCCAGGGCGGCCGCGGTGGCGGCCTTCTTGGCACGGGCGGCGTTCAGCTTGTCCTGGATCGCAGCCATTTCCTTGGCAACGGCGGCGTTCTGCGCCGTGGCGGTGGCGGCCTTCTGCAGGGCCAGGGCAGCCTGGGAGACGGCCTCGGTCTTGGAGTTCACGTCGGCCACGCCGGCGTCAACCTTGGTGTTGGCGATGCCGATGGCGTCCTGGATGGTGTTGCTGCCCTGGATACCCAGCACGGTCATGGCGGCCTGGACGGCCGGGGCCTTGGCACCGGCGGTGGCCAGGTACTCGGTCATGGTGGACTGCAGCTCGGTGGTGGTCACGTCGGTGGTGGCCAGACCGTTGATCACCTGGGCGGCGGCGACGAACTTGTTCAGCTGCTCCTCGGAGGCCTGACGGGCGGCAACCGCGTCGTCGTAGGCCTTCTGGGTGGCGGCGGGAACGCTGACCAGCTCCATGGCCTTGGCATTCAGCTGGTCGACGAGGGCGTCAACCTGAGCCTGCGCGGCGTCGTCGGCCTTCTTGGCGGCGTCGTAGGCGTCGCGAGCGGCGTTGTAGGCAGCCAGGGCGGACTGGTAGGCAGCCTCGCGCTCCTTCAGGGCCTGCAGGGCGTCGTGAGCATTGCTGACCGAGTTGCTGCCCAGCTGGCAGGCAGCGGCCTCGGCGGCGTTGTTGTAGGCCACGGCCTGACGGTTCTCGCCACCGTTGCGCTCGATCTTGATGTTGCCCAGGAGGGACTTCAGCTGAGCCTCGACGGCCGGGCTGACGGTGCCCTCGCCACCGGAGATGACAACGCGGGTGACGGTGCCCTTCTTGGTCTTCAGGAAGTCGGCGACCGGCTTGCCCAGGCCATTGGCGCGGCTCAGCAGCACCGGGGCCTTCATGCAGCCGGACAGCGGGGTGACCGACACGGCGTCGGGCCACACGTAGCCGGAGGCGATCACGAAGGTCTTGCCGTCGGCCTTGCCGTCGGCCAGCGCGACCTTGGCGGCGTTCACCGAGACCTCCTGGCGATCCAGGCCGGAGATCCGGTAGGCGCCGCTGGAGAAGGGGACGATCGGCTTGGAGCCGTTGTCGATCGGCTGCGGGGCGGCAGCCAGGGCCGAACCGGGGGCGAGGGTCATGACGACGCCAGAGGCGGCAGCCAGGACGCCGAGCCGGGTCAGGGACTTGGAACCCATTGTGTAACTCCTTCTTGCGAGGCTGTGGGCAGCCTCCGCTGAACAGTTGGTCGTGAGACATTCGGGACGGGTAATTCCCGGATGACTCTGATGCTGAACATAGCAGTGGCAGGGTCGCCCGCCAATCCCCGCGAAAGTTGTCCAAATCCCGGTCCACGTGGTTGAAATTCATCGCCTTGGATTGATCCAAGGAATTCGACCCAGTCATGTGACCCAGACACCCCAGGCCCTGGACAGGCGTAACGGGGCTTGCCGTTGGCGTGTCCACTGGCCAATCTGACCGCCTGGTCCGAATGAGAGAAACCCAACGCCGAAACGCCTCCGGGCCGCCTCGGGGTCCCCCCGGGGGGTTCCCCGCTTCAACCAATCCTCAGTTTGGTCTCAGCGCGCGTGTGCCGTGCCACCGCAGACCTCTGATCGGGTCCCGGGCCAGGCCGTGATACGGCGCATTCACCGCCGTCCGGAACAGCCCGGCAAACCCGTCTGGTTCCCGAGAGCATCACCACCCGGGCCGGTCAACCCCGCAGAAGTGCGGGCAGGACGGCGCTGGTTCCCGCGTCCAGCCGGATGGTGGCCAGCTCGTCGGCCCGGGTGGCGCCCCGGTTCACCACCAGCACGGGCTTGCCGTCGCGGTGCATCCGACGGGCGAAGCGCAACCCGCTCATCACCGTCAGGGAACTACCCGCCACCAGCAGCGCGTCGGCCTCCTCGCACCAGGCGAAGGCTTGCTCCACCCGATCCCGGGGCACCGGCTCGCCGAAGAAGACGACGTCGGGCTTGAGCACTCCCCCACAGTCCTCGCAGGGCGGGACGACGAAGTCCTGCCAGTCGTCCACCACCGCGTCGGCATCCGGCCGCAGCTCGGCATGTCCCAGATCCGCGCGGGGCTGGACCCCCGGATTCAACTGCGCCAACCGCGGCTGCAGGTCCGCCCGGCGGCTCACCCGACGGCAATCCAGGCAGACCACGTCGGCCGAGCGACCATGCAGCGTGACCAGGCGGACCGACCCGGCCGCCTCGTGCAGCCCGTCGACATTCTGGGTGATCAGGCCGGTCAGCCGGGTGGGTCCCGCGCCCCGCTCCCACGCCGCCAGCGCCCGGTGGCCGGGGTTGGGCTCGGCCCGGCCCAGCTGGGCCCAGCCCTGGTAGTTGCGGGCCCAGTAGCGCCGTCGATTGGCCTCGTCGGAGACGAACTCGGAGTACAGCATCGGGGTGGCGCGCTGCGCGGACGGGCCGCGGTAGTCCGGCACCCCGGAATCGGTGGAGATCCCGGCACCGGTCAGCACCACCACCCGGTCCAGCTCCTCCAGCAGTTCCCGCGCGTCCTGGACGGTGCCGCGCAGGATGGTCGTCGGCTCCCAGGCGCGGGTGGCGCGACGGACGTTGACCAGGCTGTTCACCCGGGGAATCCTAGTGCGCCACCCAAGCCGGACAGTCTCAGGAAGCCGGGGTGGCCAGCTTCGGTGCCTGCTCCAGCACGGCCTGCGGCAACTCGGGGCCGGTCGGCAGCTCGACGGTCTGCTGGCTCTTGCTGACCAGCTCACTGACCGCCTTGTCCAGCCGGTCGGAGCTGGCCAGCATCGCCTGCTGGGCGGTCACGATGGAGCCGACCACCTGCTGGCGGGCCTGCTCGCCGTAGCGCACCGCCTCCTCGATCCCAGTGGCCTGGCTGTCCAGTGATGCGGCGACCTCCAAGATGGTCTCGGGCCGCAGGGTGGGGGTCTGCATCTGCCGGGCGATCTCCGGGATGGCTCGGCCGGACGCGCTGGCATAGGCTCCCAGCACCTCATTGGCCCCGTCCGCGACGGCCTGCTGCAGCCCCGCCGCCTGCTGGGCCTGCAACAGCAGCCCCCACTGGGCGATGGTCAGCTTCATCGTCGGGATGGTGAGGTTGACCAGCAGCGCCAACCGCTGGCCCAGGCCGTAGTGCAGGGTGCGGATGTTACGGATCTGCGGGCTGGTGGACCAGGCCACGAACAGCCGCTGCTGGAACTCGTTGATCCGGGTCTGCAAGGCCATGATGAACTCGGTGATCCGGGCGCGCTCCTCCTGCTTCTCCCGGCTGTCCGCGGCGTTGGGGTCGACGACGATCGCGTCGGCCTGCTGGTGGGCCTGCTCCAGCACCGCCTCCATCACGGCGATCACCCCCACCAGCTGGCTGATCGATGCCTCGTTGGCCTTGTACAGCTCGTCGCACAGCACCACATTGCGCTTGAGCTGCATCTGCTTCTCGGAGAGCTGGCCGGCAATCCGGTCAAGCTGCTGCTCCACCGAACGGGCCTCCTCGAAGAGCATCTCCACCAGGTCCCGGCCGCGCTTGAAGATGCCGTGCACGGCATCGATGAACCGATCAAAGGTCTCCCGCACCCGCGGATCGGCCGGGTCGTAGTGCCGCCGGAACTCCCGCATCCGGTCATTGATCTGGTGCATGATCGTGGTCAGCTCCGGGATCTGCACCGGCCCGACCTCCTGGAAGATCCGGTTGACCTGGGAGTTCACGGCGGTGAGCGCCTGGTCACCGAAGGTGGCCAGCTTCTGGGTGTCGGCCAGCATCGCCGGCAGCTGCTGGGTGGCGACGGCCCGGGCCTGCTCCTGCTGCGCCGGGCTCAGCATGGCCAGACAGGACAGGCCGCCGGACTGACTGCCGGGCGCCAGGTTGGTGATGGCGGATCCGCTCTGGGCCGCCTGCTGGGCCAGCTGGGCGACGCCACTCTCCGCGGGGCCGGCCGGCTGGGTGGGGGCGCCGGTGATGGCGCCGAAGTCAATGCTCATCTCGGACATGGTTGCCTCTCTTGGGCCTCGACACGCTCGGCCACCGTGGTCACTGTGGGTTCAGAGGGTTGGTCTTCCACCGGCCTCGGCACGCTCGGCCGTCGTGGAGTGGTTCGGTCAGGCGCAGTTCTTCTCGCTCTCCAGGCAGGCCAGCATGGCCAAGGTGACGTCGGCATTGGGGGCCGGGATGGTGCGCACCCGGGCCTGCAGCGGCAGCTTGTCGAAGGTCTTGACGTCATTGATGCCGGCGCTGGTGCCGGAGCGGAAGCCGTAGCGTTCCCAGGCGATCTTCTGGATCTCCGGGTCCTGCATGGCCTCGATCAGCCGGCCGCCGTCACCCTCCAGCGCCAGCACCGGATGGTCGGCGTAGATGGTCGGGTTCGGGTAGAGCATGGTGATCTCCTTCATCAGGCCATCGGGACGGCCGTTCTTGATCCAGTGCTGGATCACCTGGTTCTCGTAGCCGGCATAGAGCGGGGCCGAATACTCACCGCCCTGCAGCAGCCACTGCCTAAAGCCGTCGTCGGAGCTGGCGGCCTGTAGGCCGGAGGTCTCGTAGACCTGGCGCAGCGTGGGCAGCGCTTTTCTGGCCTGGGCCAGGGTGGGCGGGGTGGACAGGTCCTGGGTGGCCATCACCGTCAGCTCCAGCTGGGCCAGGGTGAAGCCGGAATTGGAGGTCCGGGCGTCGGTGCTGCCGATCCGCACCGGCCCGGTCAGGTCGCCGGCCTTCAGCTTCTGCCAGGTGCCATTGGCCAGTATCTGGTTGAGCAGCACCCCCTTGATGTCCAGGCTGTTGACGGCCCCATTGGTGGTGACCAGCTTGGCCCGCTTCAGCGCCTCGGTGGCGCTGGGCCCGGAGTAGATCACCTCCGGTGACTGCAGGACGGTGGCCGCCCGATAGCCGGGGAAGTCGCTGCCGTGCTTGGCCTCGAAGACGCTGCGGGCCGATGCGCTGGAGGGCCACAGACACTCATAACCCTTGGCCTTGATCTGCTCGGTGGTCAGCATCACCTGCTTGTAGGAGCCCATCGACGCGTAGTCCACGGCCAGGCCGTACTTGTCCTGCATCAGCTTCTTGACGTCTGGATCGGCCATCAGCTCGGACTTCTCCGAGCCGCCCGCGCAGCTGATCCTCACCGGCTGCTGGTTGAGCGGCTTCTGGGCGCCGGGGGTGCGTTGGGTGTACAGGTAGAGCCCGCCACCACCCAGCAGCACGGCCAGCAGGATGGCCAGCCCGACGACGAAGGAGGAGTTCTTCTTCACGGCTGTTCCTTGGGGATCTCGAGAGTGGGCATCTTGGGTGGGGCGACGGTCTCCAGGTTGGCCTGGTAGGCGGCCAGGTCCCCCTGGTTGACCAGCTTGATGTTGTCGGTGGCGAACTCCACGAAGCGGCGCACCGCCTGCTCACCGGCCACCAGCTGCGCCTCCGGTTGGTCATAGAAGGCCGGGTTGCGCTCGATGTCGGCAAAGGTGCTGACCACCCCGTCCAGGGATTCCAAGTGGCCGCGCAACTGGCTGGACGACGAGTACAGCGAGGTCGGGGAGGTGCGTTGCACCCGTCGCAGCAGTTCCGGCACCACCTGGGCCATCCGCTCCACCTCATTGCGCAGGCTGCGGGACTGCACCTGCCGAGCGTGCTGCCGGATCCGCTCCACCAGGTCCTCGCAGGCCTCCAGCTGGCCCCGGGCGTCGTCCCGGTAGGCCTCGTCGGTGATCTCGGCCGCCGAGCGCAGCAACATCAGTTTGGTGCCGCCGGCCGCCATCACCGCCAGCACGGCCGGGCCCAGCAACCGGATCGCGTCGGTGGCGTCGGCCAGGAGCGCGAACATCGCCAGGAAGACGACGGCCGCCATCCCCAGCGCCACCAGGGTCGAATGCTTCTTCACCGCGCTCCCGTCACCGGTACCCCGCGGCTTCGCGCAGCGCCGCCACCATGTCGTCCTTCTGCACGAAGGCTCCATTGGTGCTGGTGGCCACCTCCTGCAGCTGGCCGGGGTCGGCATCCTGGCCGAAGGCGATGGTCACCACCGGGGCCCCGCTGGCCTTGATCCGGGCCATGGCCTGGTCATGCTGACTGTTCTCGGACTGGCCGTCGGACATCACCACCACCAGCTTCTTGTACTTGGCGTCGGTGGCGGCCAGCTCGTCGGCGGCCCGGCTGAGGCAGGAGTACATGTTGGTGCCACCGCCGGGATTGTGCCCGGTCACCTGGGACTGCAGGTTCTTCAGGTCGGCGTCGGCATTGCCGTCCACCCGCCACGGCCCAGCCGCCACCGCGCCGTTGAAGATGGCCACCTGGGTGACGTCATTGGCGGCGGTCTGCAACAGGTTGCGGCGGGTCTGCTCCGGGTCGAACAGCGCCCCGGCAGCCTCCTTGACCCCATCCCAGCCCCCATTGCCGTCCATCGAACCCGACGCGTCCAGGCAGTAGAACAGGTGGACGGGCTTGCGGAAGGTGGTGTGGTAGGCGTCCAGCGCCTGCTGGATCACCGGCGCGGCGGGGAAGGTGACGCCCCGGTCCTTCAGGTTCGCCTTGATCCCCCAGTCCGGGTTGAAGACCTTGGGGTCGGCATTGGGCAGGCTCAAGCCGACGCCACCGGCGGGGCGGCGGCCCAGGCCCTGGATCTTCTTGGTGGCCTCGGCGTCGGTGAGCAGGTACTGCTGCAGCTCGGTGAAGATGGCGTGCTTGGCGTCCTGCTGCTCCTGACCTCGCTTGGCGAAACCGAGCGGGGCGTCGGAGATGGCCATCGCGCCGCGCGGGTAGGCGACGTAGAGGGGTTGCTTGCCCTGCGCCACCAGCTCCTGGTTCTTCTCGATCACCAGGTCTTCATAGGTGAACATGGTCTGACAGGCGTCGGGCTGGGCCAGGCAGTCATCCATCATGGTGCCGGTGGACGGTGGGGTGCGCTCGATGGACTGGATGAAGGTCTGCATCCCCTTGACCACGGTGGGGCTCTTCAGCTGCTGGGCGGTCAGCGCCTGGCCCGCCGGGTTGCCGGCGAAGTGGTTCAGAAAGCTGAACAGCGTGGTGGCGCCGGAATTGGACTGGGTGGGGTTGGTGGCCCAGACCTTGACCTTCTTGCTCTCCACCGACGAGATGATCTGGGCGGCGGTGACGTCCTTGCCCACCATCCCCAGCTGCTGCATCACCGGCTTGAAGCCGGCGTAGACCACCGGGGTGAGGAACATCGGCTTCACGTCGGTCAGCTGGGAGCCGGTGTTGCCCAGCTGGCTGAACACGCTGGAGGCAAACCAGAAGGCGTCGTGCGATCCCCCGCCGGACTGCAGCAGCCGGGCCTGGTCCACCGAGCCCATCAGGGTGTAGTTGCAGGTGTAACCCTTGGCCGTGCACCAGGGCACCACCACCTGCTCCAGGACGGAGCGCTGCTCGGAGCCCGCGACGATGTCCAGGGTCTTTGCCGGCTCGGTCAGGCCCGGGCCGGAGCCGGGCACCTTCGGGCTGCATGCCGTGAGCAGACTGGCGGTGGTGAGCAGGGCGACGGCCAGCCGGCCGGGGCGGGGAAGCTGCTTCATGCCCCAGTTGTAGCCGCTCACGGGTTCAACAATTGCCCGGCCAACCCCTTGTCAGTCAAGAGTTCACCAATTGCTCAACCTCTCCTGAATGGTGGGTGAACGGCGGGTGAACGGATCACCAGCTGTCGATGCTGGTGCCGCCGCCACCGCCACCCGAGCTGAAGCTGGACGAACTGGATGAGGAGCCCGAATCACCGCTGCTCCAACTGCTGCCGCTCGACGACGAACTGCTGGAGCTGCTGGAGGTGCGCGGCATCGCGTCGGCAATGGAAGCCTCCAGCCGGCCCAGGCCGTCCAGGTCCCCCATCAGCCACGGCACCGCGTTCTCCGGCGGCTGGGTGCGGCCGGCCGCGGCCGCCTCCCGACAGACCCGGACCCAGCGGTCCGCGACGTCGAACAGCACCGCCCACGGCAGGTAGCGGTTGAAGATGTCCTGCTCCTCCTCGAACCGGATCTGGCCGGCCTCGGCGGTGGTCAGGTAGTTCTTGAAACCGATCAGCTGGTCATGCCGCGCCGTGCCCAGCCCGGTCCGGCGGTACTTTGTCACGCCCGCCCGCTGGAAGGTCAGCCCAATGATGCTGCCCAGCACGCCGGCCACCGCCAGCACGGCGGACCGGGCCACGCCCCAGGTGGGCAGCAGCAGCCAGGCCGCCGCAAGGGTGCCACCCAACAGCACCAGCACCGACCCCAGCGGCACCGTCCACCCCGAGCGCACCGGCTGGAAGAGCGACGGGTGGCGGAACCGGCTGACGTGGCTGCGCACCTCATCGGCCATCGACTGGGCGGCGTCACCGACGGTGCCCATGCTGGTGGCGCTCGGGTCCGCAGCATCCAGCAGGATACGTGCCTCCAGGGGCGAGGCCTCCCTGACCGCGGCACCGGTCCGGCGCACCAGCAGCGGGTCGGACTCCAGGGTGATCAGGCCGTCGACGGCCATCCGGGTGAGCACGGCGGCCAGGTGCCGCGGGTGGTACTTGTCATCCAGCAGGGCCGCCGCCTCGCTCAGGCTGAGCTCCGGCGGGGTGAAGGCCACCGGGATCTGGGGATTGTCGTCGTCGGTCTCCTGCGGCGTGCCGTCGGGAATGATGCCGGGCGCCACCCCGGCGAACCGCTGGTCCGGCTTGCGGCCCACCAGGCGGCCCAGCATCGGAATGATCACCGTGGCCAGGAAGGCGCCGACGACACCACTGACCAGCCAGTGCCCGTGGGTGGCCTCGCGCAACTGCTCGCTGGGCTGCAGGGCGGACTGGTCCGCGCCCGGCACCGCGGTGGCCGGCAGCCAGACGTCCAGGAAGTCGCCGTCCCAGCCCGGCCCCCGGGCCAGGGTCACCGTCGGGCCGGCGACGGTGGGCTTGTCCTCCATGGAGTGGCACTCCGCGTCCCTGTGCAGCATCCGGCTGACGCACTCCGCGCGCTGTACCGGGCCGGGGGCGGTCAGCCGGTAGCTGGACCTGGCGTCGTCCTCCAGGCTGAGCGCCGCCGCCGGCCAGCTGAACCGGACCCGATCCCCGTCGCGCACGCTGGCGCCCTGCACCCGATAGCTGAGCACCATCGTGCGCGCCCGGGTACCCGCCGGGACCGTGACGCTGATCTGTTCCTCCGCCCAGGAGGGCTCGGCGCCGTAGGCGGGCTGCTGACCGACCTCCACCGGCTCGCCGTCCACGCTCGCCCGCACCTGGTCCACCCGGAAGACCTGGTCCCGTTGCGTGTCATAGGCGATCCGGTTGGGGACTTGCAGGATGACGTTGCCGTAATCCCCCGACGACGAGACGGTGGCGGTGTGGGTGACCGTCGCGCTACCAGTGGCTGCCAGCTTGATGTCGGTTTGCGCAGCCAGCGCGGTGGGATAGTCGAAGGTCCGGTCCACCAGCGTCGGGACGGCATTGTTCACCGACCCCTTGGCGATCAGCGCGGCGACGGTCAGCGCCGTGCCCTGGTAGTGGTCGCTGCCAGAGAAGGTGACGCTGCTGCCCTTCGCCGTGGTCCGGCACTGGCTGGCGGAGCACTTCGGGCCACTCAGCGCGCCGGGGGCCTTGATGGTGACCTGGTATGACTCGATGGTCGGGATCTCGTTGCTGGTGACATCCCAGTAGAACTCGGGCTGGCCGTCGAAGGTGCGCAGGGCACCCTTGGCGGTGTACCGGATCCGGTAGCTGGCCTCCTGCCCCTCGATGGTCTTGTTCGGGTCGCCGATCTTCAGGGCCCGCCGGCTGGCGCCGTCACTGGCCGTCTCGGTCTGGCTGGTGAAGGGCACCTTCTCCCCGTCAGCGTCGGTCACCTGCAGCCCGCTGAGTTCGTACAGCGCCAGCTTGGAGCGGTCGGCTCCCCAGACCTCGCCGGTGAGGATCGTGAAGGAGATGCCATGCCGGCCGGGCTCACCGAAGTGGTAGTCCACCCGGTAGTCCATGTCCACCAGCCCGTCGGGGCGAATGGTGTAGCTGACCGCCAGCGTGCGGATGCTGTCCCCCGGCGCGGCCGACGCGGGCCGGCCACCCGTCGCACCCAGGCCCAGTGCGAGCAGCAGCGTGATGGCCAGCCAGACGACTCTCTTGGACAGCGTGGTCATGCGCCTCATCATGACAAGACGCGAGCTCAGCCCCACCAGCCGGACGCGCCCGCGGGCGGTTCTGGTCATGCCACCAACCCGTCACACCCAAGGGCCCGTCTGCCCACCACGCGGTGGGAACGGACAATGGCCGAAGTTCTGGGCTCTGGGGAGAGACCAAAACTTCCCCACTGATTCGACTGACCCGTCAGCAGCTGCTCAGGCCGGGATGATCGGCGCCCATTCGGGGCCGGTCTCGCCCAGCTTCTCGTCCAGCTTGGCGAAGATCGGGCTGGGCTTGGCCAGCGGGGTGCCGACGGCGATCGGCCGGGACTCCCAGCGAGCCTGCTCGGCGGCGTAGTCGCCCTGCAGCACCGGGTAGGACTTCTCGACCCCGTCCTCGTTCTTCTCGGTGACCTCCACCAGCTGCGGCTGCGCGGCCCAGATGCCGTCGCCACCCATCGCGTCGAAGACCTGCTGCGCGGCGTGCGGCATGAAGGGCGTCAGCAGCGTGTTGCAGTCGCTGACCACCTGCAGGGCCACGTGCAGCACGGTGTTGCGACGCTCCGGCTGGTCCTTCAGCTTCCACGGCTCCTGGTCGGACAGGTACTTGTTGGCCAGACTGACAATCCGCATCGCCTCGGTGATGGCGGCCTTGAACTTGCACACCTGGAGCAGCTCGCCGACGGTCTGGAAGCCCTGCTTGCTGGCCGCCAGCAGCTCGTTGTCCGCGTCGGTGAACTCGCCGGCCTCCGGGATGGCGCCCACATTCTTGTGCGCCATGGAGATGGAGCGGTTGACCAGGTTGCCCCACTCGTTGGCCAGCTCGTAGTTGGTGCGCCGGACGAACTCGTCCCAGGTGAAGTCGGTGTCCTGGTTCTCCGGGCCGGCCACCGCGATGAAGTAGCGCAGCGCGTCGGGACCGAACTCCTTGAGGAAGTCGCCCACGAAGATGCTCGCGCCGCGGGAGCTGGCCACCTTGGAGCCACCCATGGTGAGGAATTCGGAGCTGACCACCTCCGTGGGCAGGTCCAGGGTGCCGAACCACTCGCTGGTGCGGCCGCCCTTGTCCCCCTTGCCGTCGGCGCCCAGCAGGATGGAGGGCCAGATCACCGAGTGGAAGACGATGTTGTCCTTGCCCATGAAGTAGTAGCTCTTGGCCTGCTCCCCGGTCCAGAAGGTCTTCCAGGCCTCGGGATCCCCGGTGCGCTTGGCCCACTCGATGGAGGCGCTCAGGTAGCCGATCACCGCGTCGAACCAGACGTAGATCCGCTTGAGGTTGTTGCTCTCCCAGCCGTCCAGCGGGATCTTGATGCCCCAGTCCAGGTCACGGGTGATGGCCCGCGGCTGCAACTCCTTGGCGAAGTTGGCGCTGAAGCGCAGCACATTGGGCCGCCAGTCCTGCCGGGTCTCCAGCCAGGCCGCCAGCGCGTCGGCGAAGGCGGGCAGGTCCAGGAAGAAGTGTTCGGTCTCGACGAACTTGGGCACCTCGCCGTCGATCCGGCTGTGCGGGTTCTTCAGGTCGACGGGGTCCAGCTGCCGGCCGCAGTTGTCGCACTGGTCACCGCGGGCGCCGTCGAAGCCGCAGTGCGGGCACTCCCCCTCGATGTAGCGGTCGGCCAGGGTGCGGCCGGTGGACGGGCTGATCGCGCCCATCTCCGTGCGGCTGATGATGTAGCCGTTGTCATGCAGGACGGTGAACATCTCCTGCACCACCTGGCGATGGTTGTCCGTGGTGGTGCGGGTGTAGAGGTCATAAGACAGGCCCAGGCCCTGCAGGTCCTCGGCGATGATCCGGTGGTACTTGTCGGCGGTCTGCTCGGCCGTCAGGCCCTCGGAGTCGGCCTTCACCTGGATGGCGGTGCCGTGCTCGTCGGTGCCGGAGACCATCAGCACGTTGTGGCCGGACATTCGCATGAACCGCGAGAACACGTCGGAGGGGACACCGAAACCGGAGACGTGACCGATGTGGCGGGGACCATTGGCATAGGGCCACGCGACGGCGGCAAGAATGTTGGCACACATGGGGGAAAGACTATCGCCCGCCCATGCAGGGCTGGAACACGGCATTGGCCCCGGCACTATCGTGGAGGGCACCGCCCGCCCGGCCGTCGAGGAGCTCCGTGAACCGCATCACCTTCCACACCCCACCCGGCTGGCCGACGCCGCCCGAGGGCTATCTGCCCGCGGCCGACTGGCGGCCGGACGCGAGCTGGCCACCGGCCCCGGCCGGCTTCCAGTTCTACCGCGACGCCTACGGCTACCCGACTCCGCCACCGCCCGAGTACTGGCAGCCCGGTCCGCTGCCCGACTGGAGCGCCCGGGCTGCCGCCGGCCCCGAAGAGACTCCCCCGGTGGCCGCCGCCCCACCTGACTTCAACCCCGGAACGGTGCCGGTCCTGGCCCCGAAACGGCGGATCTGGCCCTGGCTGGTTGGGCTCCTGGTGCTCTCCCTGCTGGCGACGGGGGGTGTGCTGGGCTGGCGGTACTGGAACCGCGCCGACGCTCCCCCGAACCAGGTGGCCTCGGTGAGCGAGCTGTACAACCCGCCGTTGACCGTCGGCACCGCGCAGTATGTGCTGGTGGGTGAGGAATCGCAGGAGCTCTTCAAGGGCAGCCAGCCGTGCATCCCCAAGGCCAATGCCGCGGTGAAACCGGCGCAGCAGCTGGTGCTGGCCGGCACGGACAGGGGCTGGGCGGCGGCCACCTGGCGCTTCCGGGACACCGCCGCGGCCAGCAAGGCCTGGCAGGAGCTGCAGACCGCGATCGACGGCTGCACCTCCGAGGAGTACACCTTCACCGACAAGCGCAGTTCCGTGGACCCCGCGGAGCAGTGGCACCAGTTCTCCCAGAAGAAGAAGGACGGCACCGACCACGGCCGGGTGGTGCTCACCGCCGACGCCAACACCGTCACCTGGATCGAGGGTGGCCGCGAGGACATGGGTCAGACCGCCTTCAAGGCGATCCGCAAGCGGCTGGCCGAGCTGGACTGACTCCCCGAAAGTGGGTCATTTGCACTGACCGCGTCTGGCACTGACGGCGCCGGAGGCGGTCAGTACCTCTGTCCACGACGGGTGGGCCGGCGGTACGCCCGTGAGACGGGGCCGACACCCAGCGGGCGTCGGCCCCGTGCGTGCCGCGGACGGGTGATGCCTACGCGTCCGGGGCCACCAGGGTGGGCAGCGCCGCGTCGAAGAGTTCGCGGAAGCGCAGCACCGGGTGGATGTAGGACTTGGGCCGGTTGGCCTCCTGCAGCTGATAACCCCAGGTGGCGGCGCGCATCCGCTGGGCCGAGGTGCCGTGGTGACCGTCGCTGGTGAAGGAGCAGTCCCCGATGCCGTAGAAGACCCGGTTGAACTCGGCCACCCGCTTGAACTGCATGCTCAGCCCCTTGGGATGCGACGAGAAGTAGGCCGCGGAGGCATCGGCGTGCAGCTCGGTGCGACGGGTGCCCTCCGGGCTGGAGGCGTCGTCGGGGCTGATCATCCCGGTCTCGAACTGGATGTGGTGGCCGAACTCATGGGCCAGCACCACCTGGGGAGCCACATCGCCATAGCCCAGCTCGTGGTAGGCCTGCAGCAGGCCCGGGCCCATCACGATCCGGTCGGTGATCTGGGGGTACTGCCCGAAGGTGGAGTAGGCAAAGGCATTGAAGGTGAGCAGCGGATTGTTGCCCTGCTGCAGGCCCTCGCTGGTCTTGACGTAGTCGGCGACGAACTGGGCAATGACCAGCGCATCCTGGGGGCTGAGGCCCAGCTCCTGGTAGATCATCTGCATCCGCTCCACATTGGAGTAGATGCTGCCGCCCATCTGCATCAGCGCGATGTCGGAGCTGTTGATGTCCCAGAAGCGCTGCAGCTTGCGGAAGGTCTTGGTCAGCGCCTGGGCGTCGACGGTGAGCGGGTAGGCGGCGGTGTCGGTGGCCAGCATCGCGTCGTAGGCGGGCAGCATGTCCAGCCCGGTGAGCTGCAGCACCTGCAGGTCATCCTGGCTCAGCTTGGCAACCTCGCGGTCCACCCACGCGGCGACGTCGGTGTTGTTGTCGCAGACATAGTCGTCGGGATTGATCGCGCGCAGCGCCGGACGGTCCAGGTGGCTCGCGGGATGCTTGGCCTGGAAGCTGGCGATCTTGCTGGCCAGGTCAACCTTGGGCAGCTTGCTGGTGTCCAGCTGGCGGGTGGCCGGGGCCAGGGCCGGTACGGCCGACGAAAGCTCGGCGTGGGCAGGGGCGAGGCTGGGGCCGCCGAGGCACAGCCCCAGGGCGAGAGCCGCGGCGGCGATGCCGCGGATGGGCTTGGTGGACACGAATCCTCCTGTGGTAGTGGGTGGGCCCAAGCGTGCCCAAAGCCACGCATTCTGGGGAGTGTCTTGCCCACTGGCTGGATGGGTCGCCGCTCGATGATGGGAGCGCAGGTACCTGCGGTGTGGTTGCCTTGTGGTCGTGAGATCACCGGAACCCACCCGCACACTGCTCAGCGTCGTCCCCTCGGGAGTGGTCCGTGGCTGAGCACCATCGCCCGGCTGGCCCGGGCAGTCAGGAGGGCCCGGGCCGGCACGCGGGGCTGGGGCCGCTGCGCTCGGGAGCGCGGGTCGCACTGCTGGCCACCGCCGGGCAGGTGCCCGAGGACCGGGTGGCCGACGGGGAGCGAGTGCTGCGCGGCTGGGGCCTGGAGGTGGTCAGCATGCCGACCTCCCGCGGCACCCATCCCCGGGCCCGTTACCTGTCCGGCACCGACGCCGAACGCGCCCGGGACCTGCAGCAGGCCTGGTGTGACCCGACGGTGGAGGGGATCTTCCTGGTCCGCGGCGGCTACGGGACGGTGCGCATGCTGGACCTGCTGGACGTCGATGCCATTCGCGCCGCCGCACCCAAGCCCGTCTATGGCTGCAGCGACATCACCGCCCTGCAGGAATTCCTGGACGAGCAGCTGGGCGTGGCCAGCTGGCACGGCCCGATGGTCGGATCGACGTCGGTGCAGAAGAATGCGCTGGCCGCCGAGTGGCTCCGCCAGGCCGTGCTCGACCCCTGGCGGGGACGGGTGATCGCGCCCGAGGACGCCAGCTGGCTGGTGCCGGGCTCGGCCGGTGGCCGGCTGATCGGCGGCAACCTGTCCCTGCTTGCCATGACCCTGGGGGCGCGCACCCGGCCGCCGCTGGACCACGAGGGCACCATCGCCCTGCTGGAGGACGTCCACGAGGCCACCTACAAGCTGGACGGCTACCTGACCGCCCTGTTGCGAGCCGGTTGGTTCGACGGGGTCCGGGCGGTGGCCTGTGGTTCCTGGCACGAGTGCAAGGAGCCGGAGGTCCGGGAGCTGGTGCTGGAGTTGCTGGGCCCGCTGGACATCCCGATCGCCTGGAACTTGGGTTTTGGCCACGCCAGCCCGGTGCGCACCGTGCCATTGGGGGTCGACGCCCGGCTGGACGGGGACACGCCCCGGCTGACGCTGCCCGGCTGAGGGCGGTTGCCCGGGCGGCGAGCCAGCCAGGCGTCCCGGCCGTGCGCGCGTGATATGGCCATGACGAAGACGTCGGCCACGATCCTCGCACCGCTCCGCAACGATCCCCGAGCCGGTCAACTGGCTCGAACGGGCCCGGACTCAGTAGCGGCTCATCGAAGGCCTGCCCCGGCCCTCGACAGGGTCGGGCATCGCGGCTGGGAGTGGCTCGGGCGAGCCCGGACTGAGTGGCCGCTCGGGTTTCATTTTCCCGCGACGGATGTATCCGAGGCGGGAAAACGAAACCCGAGCGCCGCCCGAGAGGCCCCCACCCGGCCACCGGGCGGGCGGGTGGCGACCGGCGGGTCAGTCGACGGGGACCAGGTCCACGTCGAGCCGCTGGGACAGCTCGGCCAGGCTGATCCCCCACGTCGCGCGCACGCCCACCGCGTCGCGCCCCGGGCCCACCTCGAAGACCGCGTGGTTGGTGTAGACCCGGCTCACGCAGCCCACCCCGGTCAGTGGGTAGGTGCAGCCGGGCACCAGCTTGGCGCTGCCGTCGCGGCTGAACAGCGACATCATCACGTAGACCTGCTTGGCCCCGATCGCCAGGTCCATCGCCCCGCCGACGGCCGGGATCGCATCCGGCTTGCCGGTGTGCCAGTTGGCCAGGTCACCGGTGGCGGCCACCTGGTAGGCGCCCAGAACGCAGACGTCGAGATGCCCGCCGCGCATCATCGCGAAGGAGTCCGCGTGATGGAAGTAGCTGGCGCCGGGCAGCTCCGTGACGGGCACCTTGCCGGCATTGGTCAGGTCGGGGTCAATCTGGTCACCCTGCGCGGCCGGCCCCATCCCGAGCATCCCGTTCTCGGTGTGCAGCACGACGCCCGCGCTGGCCGGGATGTGGTCGGCCACCTGCGTCGGCTGGCCGATCCCCAGGTTCACGAAGGACCCCTCGGGGATGTCTGCGGCAATCAGGGCAGCCAGCTCGCTGGTGCTGAGCGGCTCCCGGTCTGTGTGCTCGACGAAGCTCATCGGGCTCCCTCCACGGTGTAGGAACGGGCGTCGACGCGCACCACGCGGTCGACGTAGATGCTGGGGGTGACCACATTCTCCGGGTCCAGCTCGCCGGTCTCGACGATGTTGTGCACCTGGGCGATGGTGTGGGCGGCGGCGGTGGCCATCACCGGGCCGAAGTTGCGGGCGGTCTTGCGGTAGACCAGATTGCCCATCCGGTCCGCGGTCTCGGCCGCGATCAGCGCCCAGTCACCCTTGATCGGGTACTCCAGCAGGTAGTCCCGGCCGTCGATGGTGCGGGTCTCCTTGCCCTCGGCCAGCGGCGTACCGACGGCCGTCGGGCAGTAGAAGGCCCCGATCCCGGCGCCGGCGGCGCGCATCCGCTCGGCCAGGTTGCCCTGCGGCACCACCTCCAGCTCCACCTTGCCGGCCAGGTACAGCTCGTCGAAGACATAGGAATCGCTCTGCCGCGGGAAGGAGCAGATCACCTTGCGCACCCGGCCGGCCTTGAGCAGCGCCGCCAGGCCCACCTCCCCGTTGCCGGCATTGTTGGCGACGATCGTCAGGTCCTTGGCGCCCTGGCGGATCAACGCGTCGATCAGGTCGAAGGGCATGCCGGCCAGGCCGAAACCGCCCACCAGCACGGTGTCGCCGTCGCGGATGTCCGCGACCGCCTGGTCCGTCTCCTGCAGGATCTGGGTGAGAGCCATCAGTTCTTTCCTTCCTCGTTCTCCAGTACCACGGCCAGGCCCTGGCCGACGCCGATGCAGATGGCGGCCAGACCCCAGCGGATCTGCTGGTCACGCATCCGCTTGGCCAGCGTGCCCACCAGCCGGCCGCCGGAGGCCCCCAGCGGGTGCCCGATGCTGATCGCGCCGCCCTTGGCGTTGACGATCTCGGGGTCGATCCCCCACGCGTCGACGCAGGCCAGCGACTGCACGGCGAAGGCCTCGTTCAGCTCGACGGCACCCACCCGGGACCAGTCGATCCCGGCCCGTTGCAGGGCCCGGTTGGCGGCCTCGACGGGCGCGAAACCGAACCGCTGCGGTTCCAGGGCGTGGGCCGCGCGGCCCGCGATCCGGGCCTGCGGCTGGGCGCCCAGCAGGTCCGCGGCCTTCTCGGAGCCCAGCAGAACGGCGCTGGCCCCGTCGTTGAGCGGTGAGGCATTGCCGGCGGTGATCGAGCCGTCGGGCCGGAAGGCGGGCTTGAGGCTGGCCAGCTTCTCCGGGCTGCTGCCGGGGCGGATCGACTCGTCGCGGGTCAGCTCGACGCCCTCCACCTCGCACACCAGCTCGTCGTAGAAGCCGTCGGCCCAGGCCCGGTCCGCGAGCACATGGGACCGGGCGGCGAACTCGTCCTGGCGCTCCCGGGAGATGCCGAACTCGGCCTGCAGCTGCTCATTGGCCTCACCCAGCGAGACGGTCCACTCCTTGGGCATGGCCGGGTTGACCAGCCGCCAGCCCAGGGTGGTGGACACCGCCGCCAGGTCCTTGGCCGGGAAGGCCCGGTCCGGCTTGGGCAGCACCCACGGGGCCCGGGTCATGGACTCGACGCCGCCGGTGAGGATCACGTCGGCATCGCCCGCGTCGATGGCCCGGGAACCGATCATCACGGCGTCCAGGCTGGAGCCACACAGCCGGTTCACGGTGGTGCCGGGCACGCTCACCGGCAGACCGGCCAGCAGGGCGCCCATCCGCCCCACATTGCGGTTCTCCTCGCCGGCACCGTTGGCATTGCCCCAGACCACGTCGTCTATCCGGGCGGGATCCAGCTGGGGGTGGCGCGCCAGGCTGGCGCGGATCACGGCGGCAGTCAGGTCGTCGGGGCGCGCCCCGGCAAGGCCACCGTTGAACTTGCCGAACCGGGTCCGCACCGCGGAGTACACGTAGGAGGTCATGTCCATGACGCTACGACCCAGCACCGATATTGTGAAGTATCAATATACTACCCAATTGATATCCTGCTGGGTATGGATCGTCTGCGACAGCTGGAATACTTCATCGTAGTGGCCGAGGAATGCCACTTTGGCCGGGCCGCCGAGCGGCTGCACATGGCCCAACCCCCACTCTCCCAGCAGATCAAGCGACTGGAACAGGAGGTGGGCACCGAGCTGTTCACCCGCACCACTCGACGGGTGGAGCTCACCGCCGCCGGATCCGACTACCTGGTGCGCGCGCGGGAGATCCTGGCCGCCGTCGAAGCCGCCGATGACCGGGCGCGCCGGGTGGCGCAGGGCATGGTGGGTCAGCTGGCGATCGGATGCGTCGGTTCGGTCACCTACAGCTTGCTGCCGGCCCTGTCCCGACGGCTGGGGCAGGAGCTGCCCGGGGTGGAGGTCTCCTTCCAGGGCGAGATGCTCAGCCGGGACCAGGCGGAGGCGCTGCGCGAGGGGAGCATCCAGCTGGCCGTGATGCGGCCCATCCACGACGACGCCGGCCTGGTCACCAGCACCCTGCGCCGGGACCGTCTGCTGGCGGCCGTCCCGGCCGACCACC
This sequence comes from Luteococcus sp. H101, assembly GCF_038433155.1. Taxonomy (NCBI): domain Bacteria; kingdom Bacillati; phylum Actinomycetota; class Actinomycetes; order Propionibacteriales; family Propionibacteriaceae; genus Luteococcus; species Luteococcus sp. H101. The sequence goes on along the minus strand of NZ_JBCDMW010000029.1, from coordinate 12,321 downwards.
CGCTGGCGGACCGGCCGGTCACCCACGTCGCGGAGCTGGCCGGCAGCGACCTCATCCTGCACTCCTCACCCCGCCGCTCCGCCATGAATGGCCTGGTCCAGCAGCTGTTCGCCGGCTGCGGCGTGACCCCTCGGGTGCGGCACGAGGTCGGCGAGACCTCGACGATGGTGACCCTGGTGGCCGGGGGTCTGGGGGTGGCGATCGTCCCCGAGCCGGTGAAGGCGCTGGCCCTGGACGGGGTGCGGTTCATCCCCTTGGGCGACGCCCAGGCCCGGCTGGAGCTGGTGGCGGCGCATCGGGCGGGGCCCCGGGAACCGCAGCTGGACCGGGCGCTGGCCATCCTGCGAGAACTGAGCGCGCCCGGCAACTGACGGCCCGGCGAGGCAGTCGCTGGTGCGCGAGAATCCCCCACGGGGCGGCGGCGAAGCGCGCTGAGGAAGCGGCGCGTCGTCGGGCGGCACGTGTCCGGCGACACGCGTCAGGAAACCGTGACGTCGGCGACGCCGCGCGCCGCCAACTCGCCCCGGGAGCGCACCCCGAGCTTCGCATAGACCCTGGTCAGGTGGTACTGCACCGTCTTGACCGAGACGAACAGCTCGCCGGCCACCTCCCGATTGGTGCGCCCGCTGGCCACCAGCTCCGCCACCGCCAGCTCCTGCGCGGTCAGGGACGGGGCCGCGGCCGGACGGCCGTCGCCGGGCATCTCGTCGTCGGTCGGGCCGTGACCCACCCACCCGCCCAGCGTGGCCAGCAGCCGATTGCCCAGGTCCGCTTCCTGCTCGGCCTCACTGCGTCGGCCGGAGCGACGCAGGGCGGCCGCCCAGCCCAGGTGGAGGCGGGCCCGGCACAGCGGCAGCGGCCGCCGCTGCAGTTCGGACAGCGAGGCGGCCTGCAGGGCCCGGGCCTTGTCCGCCTCTCCCCCGAGCAGCTCAAGCCGGGCCCGCAGACCCCCCAGCCGCGCCGACTGCACCGCGTGCCGCTGGCGGTGGGCACGCGCCTCGTGCGGGCGCAGGAAGTCATCGGCTTCGGCGCGTCGGCCCAGCGTGAGCAGCGCGTCGCCCCGCAGTTCCACCCACGGCCAGAAGCCCGGCGCGGAGACCCACCCGCGGGCCCAGGACTGCTCCAACGGGGTCAGGGCCTCCAACACGCCCTCGGGATTGCCCCGGGCGCGGGCCACCGAGGCCCGGGCCAGCGCGGCGGAGACCCGCATCACCTCGTAGTGGGAGGCATCGGCCACGCCGCCCCGAACGGCCCGATCCGCGGCCGCCCAGTCTCCCCGCAGGGCCGCCAGCTCGGCCAGGGTCCACTGCATCAACGGCACCAGCAGCGCCAGACCCCGCTCGCTGGCGCCGTCCAGACCCCGTCGGGCCACCTGCTCCGCCTCCTCCCAGCGCCCGGTCTCCAGGTGCAGGCGGGCCAGCCAGGCGCTGGCCCACAGTCCGATCCGGAAGGAGCCGCCCCAGCCGTCGGCGGCCACCGCGCGCTCCAGCTCGTCGCGAGCCAACAGGTGCTCACCGGCGGCCAGCTGCACCCAGCCCCGCGCCAGCAGGATCCGTTGGATGATGGTGCCCTCGGGCACCACCCGTTCCAGTTCGTCGAGGCGCCGCAGGGCGGGCTTGGGGCCCTTCACCGCCGCCAGGGCGACGCAGCCCACCGCCTCCGCCTCCTGGCTGGTGCCCGCCTCCCCCACGCCGTCGGGCGCCGGCTCGGCCGCCCGGCCTGCCCAGGTGATCACGTCCTCGGCGCGGCAGCGGGCCAGCGCATGCAGCACCTGGCGTTCGGCCACCAGCCGGGCCACCTGCGGTTCGCGCTGCTGGTTGCACAGCTCCCAGGCCCGCTCCAACCGGGTTCCGGCTGTGGTGGGCCGCCCACTGAGGCAGCCCACATAGCCCAGGCAGGCTTCGCGCAGCGCCGTCTCCCGGACCTGTTCCAAGCGCGCCATCCGGCCCTCCAGCTGGGTCAGGTCACCGGCCGCCACCAGGGAGTCGACGGCCTGCACCCAGCGGCGGCCCGCCACCACGTCCTCGGCCGAGGCCTGCGCGGCGAGCTCCCACAATTCGAAGCTGGCCAGCCATTCGCCGCGCACCGCGCGGGCCGTGGCCAGTTCCTCGGCCCGCGCGGCCAGCTGGTCGTCGGGTTGCGGCCGGGCCAGCCACCGGTGGCGCAGTCTGGCCCGCTCGTCGGGGTGGTGGCGGCTCGCCAACTCATGCAGCCGGGTCTGTTCCGGCAGCCCGACGCCATCCAGGACGCACTGCCGCTGGGCCGCGCTGGGCAGCCCCACCCAGCGGGCGTCGGGGCCGTGGATGTCCAGCAGCCCGGCCGCCGACAGCTCGCTCAGCGGGCCCAGCGGCGCCGGTTCCTGCACCATCCGGGCGGCCAGAGAGCTGTCCACCCGGTCCAGCGGGCGGGCCTCCTCCAGCACCGCGCATGCCGCCAGCAGGGCCCGGGCACGGTCATCGAGGCTGGTCAGGGCGGTGAGCATCCGGGCCCGCAGGGCACCGGAGACGGGTAGCCGCTCGGCCTGGGTGCCGCGCCGCGCCGCCAGTAGCCGGAGGGTCGCCACCACCTCCGACTCGTCGGCGCCGCAGTGGTCCAGCAGGCGTCGAACCAGCCCGGCACTGGCGGGCAAGCCCTCCTGCGCGGCGATCTCCGCGACGTCCTCGGGTGTGACGGGCCCGATCCGCAGCACCTGGTGCGCGGCCACCCGCAGCTCATCGTGCAACTGCCGCAGGGGGTTGTCGATCCGCGCCTCCCCCAGTTCCAGGACCACCAGGATCCGCCGCTCGGTGGCCTGGTGGACGGCGCTGGCCAGCACCTGCAGACTGGCGGCATCTGCGTGCTGCGCCTGCCGGACCAGCACGATGGCATCCCAGGCTTCCGCTGCGGCCACCGGGAGCGCGGCCAGCCAGCCGGCGGCGAGCGTGCCGGGGCTGTGATCCGGGCTGAGATCCTGGGTGGCCGACGGGCCGATCAGCGGCCGCAGCAGGGCCAGGGGGTCGGGCTGTTGCCAGGACAGGCCCACCAGTTCACGGCAGCCGGGCAAGGCGTCGCGCAGCAGGTCGGTGCGGGAGCCGGGCACCACGTCCACCACCACCAGGCGTGAGCCCTGGCCCGGCCGCGCGGCGTCGCGCAGCCGTTCCAGCACACGCTGCCGGCTCGGGAGGATCGTCGAGGGTCCCACCGGCTCACAGTAGCCTGCGGGACCCTCGACGACCAGCCCTTCGGGTCAGCCCAGGTCGCCGCCCGCAACCGGCAGCACCGAGCCGGTGATGTAGCTGGCCTCGGGCGAGGCCAGGAAGCAGATCGCCGCCGCCTGCTCGTCGAGGGTGCCGTAGCGCCCCATCAGCGAGTGCTCCAGGGTCTGGTCGATGTGCGCCTGGAACCAGGCCCGCTCCTGCTCCGTGCGGGCCTCGGGCGTGCCGCGGGAGATCCGTCGCGGCGGCGCCTCGGTGCCGCCGGGGGCCGTCCCGACCACGCGGATGCCGTCACCGGCGTACTCCAGGGCCAGCGACGCGGTGATCGCATTGATGCCGCCCTTGGCCGCCGAGTACGGGATCCGGTGGATGCCGCGGGTAGCCGCCGACGAGACGTTGACCACCACGCCGGACTGCTGGCGCTGCATCACGGGCAGGGCGGCCCGGCAGGCATACAGCGTCGTCATCAGGGAGCGGGTGATCTCCGCCTGGATCTCGTCGTCGGTGAACTCGGTGAAGGGCTTGAAGTTGATCGCGCCGCCCACATTGTTCACCAGCACGTCTAGCCGGCCGAAGCGCTCGAGCGCCTGCTCCACCATCTGGCGAGCACCGGCCCCCTGCTCCAGGTCACACTCGACGCCCACCACCTGGGCGCCCTGACCCTGCAGCTCGACGACGAGCTCCTGGACCAGCGGCGAGCGGTCGGCCAGCACTAGGCTGCCGCCCTCCGCGGCGATCCGGCGGGCCACCTGGGCCCCGATCCCCTGCGCGGAACCCGTGACCAGCACCACCTGGTTGGCGAACCGTCCCGGCGTGATGAAGCGCGGCTTGCTGCGGTCCCGGCTCTCGTTCATGGCCCGACGGGTGGTCTGCTTGGCCCGTTCCGCGTGCGCCACCAGCAGGGCCCGGGCGCCATCCCGGTCCCCCGCCTCGATCAGGTCCACCAGCTCGACGTGGTCGGCGGTGCACCGGGCGTCGATCCAGGTGGCATCGCGCAGCGCCTCGTTCATGTGCGCCTTCACGTCCAGCGCCTGGTGGGCCTGCAGCAGGTGCGCATTGCCGGTCAGGCCGAACAGGTAGTCGTGGAAGGCGCCATTGGCCTCGGTGAAGCCGGCCGGGTCCACCAGATTCTCCCCGTCGACGTGCTTGGCCGTCGCCTCCGCGAGCAGCCGGTAGCCGGAGATCTGCGTGGCATCCAGCCTGCCGATCGTCAGGTCCAGGGCACCCAGCTCCAGCGCCGCGCGGGCGTCGAACAGGGCGTCGGAGAACTGGACGTCGGGATGCTCCTCGCCAATCTGGTACCCGTCCTCGGCCACCATCTGCGGGTCACCGTCCGCCTGCGCACTGGCCACCAGCGGCTGCTGGTTGCCGACGGGGAAGGTCTGCTGCTTGGCGATGTTGCGCGCCTGTGGCACGAACAGCAGCTCACCGCCCGCCTCGACGGGTGCACCGCTGGCCGGGCTCCCGTCGGAGGCGAAGGCCTCCTGCTTGGCGATCCGGCGCAGGGTGGAGCCGTGGTCGGCCGCCGGGCCGGGCCGGGGCTCCAGCTCTGCCGGGGCAAAGACCTGCTGCTTGGCGACATTGCGGGCATCCGCCGCGAACAGCAGCACCTGGGCCTCGCCGCGGCCGGACTCCCCGGTGCGGGCCTCCCCGGCGCGGGGTGCCGCGGTCTGGGTCGCGACGGCCTGCGGCTCCGCGGCCAGCACCTCGGCATCCCGCGCCGCCTGGTCCTCGGCCTCCTCCAGGCCCTCGGCGGCCTGCTTGGCGGCCGCGGCGGGCACGGCCAGGGCGAACTTCTCGAAGTAGAAGCCGTCCGGTTCCACCCCGCGTTCGTCCAGGTCCTGGCGCACCGCCTCCACCATCGGCGGCGGGCCGCACAGGTAGATGGCCACCTCGCCGTCGTGCAGGTGCTCGGCGTCGATCAGGCTCATCACATAGCCCTTCTTCACCGCCCGCCCGTCGATCTGGTCGGAATCCGGGCGGGAGACGCAGAAGTCCCAGCTGAACTCGGGCAGCTCGGCGGCCACCCCCTCGATCTGGTCCAGCGCCACCACGTCGGCGTCGCCGCTGACCCCGTAGACCAGGTGCGTGGGCCGGGAGACCCCCTGGTCACGCAGCTGCCGCATGATGGACAGGATCGGCGCCAACCCGGTGCCGCCGGCCACCAGCAGCAGCGGCCGGTTGGTCTCGCGCAGGAAGAAGGAGCCGTGTGGGCCGTCCATCTCCAGCGTGTCCCCCACCGCGGCCCGCTCGGTCAGCCAGGTGGACATCACGCCGCCGGGGCTGACCCGCATCAGGAAGGTGAGCACGGGCTCGCCGGGTGCATTGCTGAAGGAGTAGGAACGCTTCTGGTCGGTTCCCGGCACGCCGATGTTGACGTACTGGCCGGGCAGGAAGACCAGCTCATCGCGTCGCTCCACCTCCACGGACAGCTGCACCGTGGTGGCCGAGAGGTGCTCGATCCCGGTGACGGTGCCCTTCCAGGTGGAGGCGCCAGCCTTGGCCATCTGCGAGGTCCCGGCAATCTGCAGCACCAGGTCACTCTTCGGCTTCATGCTGCACGGCAGCACGTAGCCCTTGGCGGCCTCGTCCGCGGTCAGGGCATCCTCAATGTAGGAGCCGCCGTCGTAGTCGCCCGACTCACACAGCGCCTTACAGGTGCCACAGGCGCCGTCGCGGCAGTCCAGCGGGATGTTGATCCGCTGGCGGTAGCTGGCGTCGGCCACCGTCTGGTCCTCCCGGACCTTGATGAAGCGGCTGACGCCGTCCTCGAAGGTCAACGCCACCTGGTGGGTGGGGACCTCATTCTCGGTGCTCGTCATGGCTCCCCCGCTCAGACGTGGTACACGTCGACCACATGGTGGATGTAGTCGTTCTTCAGCACCACCGTCTTGCGCCGGATCAGCGGACCGTCGCCGGAGAAGTCGATGGTGTAGAAGGACGTGCCGTAGTAGGGGTCGACGGTGTTGTAGCGGTAGTACATGGTGTGCCAGTTGAAGCGGACGTCCACCAGGTCACCGCGGCGCTCGATCACCTCCACATTGGCGATGTAGTGGTTGGTCCGGGGCTCCGGGATGGAGGTGGCCGACGAGCGTTCCGTGCGGATCCGGAAGACCCGGTCCTCCAGCCCGCCCTTGTTGGAGTAGTAGATCAGGCTCATCTCCCGCTGCGGGTCCTCGGTCAGCAGGTCCCGGTCATCCCAGGCCGGCATCCAGAAGACGACGTCGTCGGCATAGCATTCCAGCCACTTCTCGAACTCGCGGTCATCCAGGTGGCGGGCCTCCCGGTAGAGGAACTGCTCGATCTCGTGATGGGTGATGGTCTTCTCGCTCATGCTCAGGCCTCCTTGCCCGACGTGGTGCCACGCTTGTTCTGGTAGTCATGCACCGCGGCCTCGCGCTCCACGGCCTTGCGCATGGTCTGCAGCCAGTAGCCGTGCTGCACGGGGTAGAGCCCCTCGTCCTCGTTCTTCACGCCGGCGGAGATCACGCCGTCCATGCCCAGGCTGGTGGCCACCTCGTCGGGGCCGGTCAGCCAGTGTTCGGCACCGCGGCTCATGTCATTCCACGGGGCGGCACTGGCCTGGTAGGTGAGCTGGCAGCTGCGGAACTCCTCCAGGTCATCCGGGGTGGCCATGCCGGAGGCGTTGAAGAAGTCCTCGTACTGGCGGATTCGCCAAGCCCGGGCCTCGTCGCTCTCCCCCTTGGGCGCGATGCAGTAGATGGTGACCTCGGTCTTGTCCGGGGCGATCGGCCGGAAGTGGCGGATCTGGGTGCTGAACTGGTCCATCAGGTAGACATTCGGGTACAGGCACAGGTTGCGGGAGCCCTTGACCATGAACTCGCCCTTGGCCTCGCCGAACTCCTGTTTGAGCTGCTCCATCCGGTCCCACAGCGGCCGGTCGGCGGGATTGCCCGCCCAGGTCCACAGGCACAGGTGGCCGTTCGGGTAGCTCCAGTAGCCGCCGCCGGACTTGCCCCACTGGCCGGCGTCCAGGGTCTTGGTGTCATTGGCGCTCTCGCCGGTGCCGCGACGCGAGGTGGTGGCGGCATAGTTCCAGTGGGTGGCAGTGACGTGGTAACCGTCGGCGCCGTTCTCGGCCTGCACCTTCCAGTTGCCGTCGTAGGTGTAGGTCGACGAGCCGCGCAGCACCTCCAGGCCCTCCGGGGACTGGTCGACGAGCATGTCGATCACCTTGGTGGCATCGCCCAGGTGCTCCGCCAGCGAGGGGACGTCGGGATTCAGGCTGCCGAACAGGAATCCGCGGTAGTTCTCGAAGCGGGCCACCTTGGTCATGTCGTGCGAACCGTCGGTGTCGAAGTTCGACGGGTAGCCGGCGCCGTCGGGGTCCTTGACTTTGAGCAGGGTGCCGTCATTGCGGAAGGTCCAGCCGTGGAAGGGGCAGGTCAGGGTCTTGCGGTTGTCCGTCTTACGACGGCAGATCATGGCGCCGCGGTGGGCGCAGGCATTGATCAGACAGTGCATCCCACCCGCATTATCCCGGGTGATCACCACCGGCTGCCGGCCGATGTAGGTGGTGAGGTAGTCACCGGGCTCGGGCAGTTGGCTCTCGTGGGCCAGGTAGATCCAGTTGCCCTCGAAGATGTGCTTCATCTCCAGCTCGAAGATCTCCTCGTCGGTGAAGATCGCGCGGTTGGCCCGGTACAGGCCAGCGGCCGGATCCTCCACCAGGGCGGTGTCCAGGGTCTTGGTGATACGTGCCAGCGTGTCGCTCATCGTCTTCCTCCACAGCATTGGGGGGTCATGGTCGGCAAGTCCACCACGGCTCATGGGGGTGGTCACACCGGCAAATGCCTAGGGGGACCCCAGTCCACTTTGATACTTTTGAGTTATGAATAGCTCTCAAATTGATCCTTGTGTCAATGGATCATCGGGCCCTAGCGTGGACCCCAGGTCGACCCAGCGGCACCGACGCCGCACCGCTATCCAGCAGGCGACCGACAGCCACAGGAGGTGACCCCATGGAGTTGCGACAGCTGCAGTACTTCGACGCCGTGGCGGGAACCTGCCACTTCGGCCGGGCCGCTGAGCGGCTGCACCTGGCCCAGCCGGCCCTGAGCCAGTCGATCCGTCGGCTCGAGTCGGAGCTCGGCGTGGCCCTGTTCACCCGCACCACCCGGCAGGTGTGCCTGACCGCCGCCGGGGAGAGCTTCCACTCCGACGTCCGACGGCTGCTGGCCGACCTTGACCGCAGCGTGGAGCGCGCCCGCAACATCTCCGAGGGCAGCCAGGGCCTGCTGCGGATCGGGTTCACCGGCACCAGCGCCTACAGCCAGCTCCCCCTGGTGGCGCGGATGGTGCGCGCCGCCCTGCCCGAGGTCACCCTGGACGTGCACGCCGACATGCTGACCCCCCGCCAGCTGCAGGCGCTGCTGGACGGCCGGCTGGACCTGGGCGTCCTGCGGGGCCCGGTCTCGGAGCCGAACATCCTGACCCGCAGCATCGCCCAGGAGCGGCTGCTGCTGGCGCTGCCGCATGACCACCGGCTGGTGCCCGAGCCCGCATTGGGCATGGCGGACCTGCGGGCCGAGCCCTTCATCACCTACTCGGCGGAGATGTCCACCGTCAACGAGGCCGTGCTGGCCAGTTGCCGTCGGGCGGACTTCGCCCCCCGCGTCGCCCACCGCGCCCCCGGCACGGCGGCCCTGCTGGCCCTGGTCTCGGCCGGGCTGGGGATCGCGCTGGTCCCCGATTCGGCGCGGGCCATCCAACCCCGCGGCGTCGTGATCCGGGAGCTGCCGGACACGGCGAGCGTCGACCTGTCGTTGGCGGTGCGGGCCGACGACCCCTCGCCGCTGCTGGCCCGGGCCCTGGATGCCCTGGAGTCCCTGCGGGCCGAGGCGCACCCGAGAGTCAAGGAGGACGCATGACCACCATCACCGCCATCGAGGCGATTCCCTATGCCATCCCCTACCGCAAGCCGCTGAAGTTCGCCTCCGGTGAGGTGCACGCGGCCGAGCACGTCCTGGTCCGGGTGCACACCAGCGACGGCGTCGTCGGCACCGCCGACGCGGTGCCCCGCCCCTTCACCTATGGCGAGACCCAGGACGGCGTCGTGGCCGTCATCACCAAGATCTTCGCCCCGGCGCTGGTGGGCATGGAGCTGACCGCGCGGGAGCAGATGGCCGCCGTGATGGAGCGCACCGTCGGCAACCCGGCCGCGAAGTCGTCCATCGACATGGCGGTCTGGGATGCCCTGGGCCGCACCCTGCAGACGTCGGTGACCGACCTGCTGGGCGGCTACAGCGACCGGATGCGGGTGAGCCACATGCTCGGCTTCGACGATCCCGCCAAGATGGTCGACGAGGCACAGCGGATGCGTGACCAGTACGGCATCACCACCTTCAAGGTGAAGGTGGGCCGCCATCCCGTCGAGCTGGACGTCGCCGTCGTGCAGGCGCTGCGGGAGCACTTCGGCGACACCGCCACCCTCTACGTCGACGGCAACCGCGGCTGGAGCGCCGCCGAGTCCGCCCGGGCCTGGCGCCAGATGGCCGGCCTGGACCTGGCGTTCGCCGAGGAGCTCAACCCGGCCGACGACGTGCTGGGCCGGCGCTGGCTGGTCTCCCAGATCGAGGTGCCCTACATCGCCGACGAGTCGGCCACCACGCCGGCGGAGGTGACCCGCGAGCTGCTGGGCGGATCGGCCACCGCCATCTCCATCAAGACCGCCCGCACCGGTTTCACCACCAGCCAGCGCACCCTGCACCTGGCCGAGGGGCTGGGCGTCGAGGTGGTGATGGGCAACCAGATCGACACCCAGCTGGGCAGCCTGTGCACCGTCGTCTTCGGTGCCGCCCACCGGCTCACCAGCCGTCATGCCGGTGAGCTCTCCAACTTCCTGGACATGAGCGACGACCTGCTCACCGAGCCGCTCGTCATCCAGGACGGGGAACTGTCCGTGCGTCCCGGGCCCGGCCTCGGCGTCGAGATCGACGCCGACAAGCTGCGCCACTACCGCACGGACGGCTGACCCCACCCCCCAAGATCGCTCCGCCACGACCGTTGGCGGGTGCACAACCGAAAGGACACCGCAATGTCGCAGTACCTGGAAGAAGAGAGCAAGGGCACCGCTGCCCAGGCCGGTGCCGGCGCCACCGCGAACTTCGAGCGCGACAAGGCCGCCGCCTTCGACGCCGTGAAGGACACCCCCAAGGAGCGCGTCGACATGCTCGCCAAGCGCATCCTCGGCGAGATCGAGAAGACCATCCGCGAAGAGGACGTCACCTACGACGAGTACAACGCCCTGAAGGCATGGCTGATCCAGGTGGGTCTGGACGGCGAGTGGCCGCTCTTCCTGGACGTCTGGGTGGAGCACATCGTCGAGGAGGTTGCCACCAAGGACCGCAAGGGCAGCAAGGGCACCATCGAGGGCCCCTACTACGTGCCCAACTCCCCCGTCTGCGCCGACGGCCAGATCCCGATGCGCGACGACGAGCCCGGCCAGAAGCTGCAGTGGACCGGCACCGTGCTGGACACCGACGGCAAGCCGATGGAGGGCGCCAAGATCGAGCTGTGGCACGCCGATGACCTGGGCTTCTACTCCCAGTTCGCCCCCGGCCAGCCCGAGTGGAACCTGCGCGGCACCTTCCCGGTGAACGCCGACGGCACCTTCACCATCAACACCATCCAGCCGTCGCCGTACCAGATCCCCACCGACGGCGCCTGCGGCAAGCTGATCGCCGCCGCGGGTTGGCACGCCTGGCGTCCGGCCCACCTGCACGTCAAGGTCTCCGCCCCCGGCCACCAGCTGCTCACCGCGCAGCTCTACTTCCCGGGCGACGAGCACAATGACGACGACATCGCCTCGGCCGTGAAGCCCGAGCTGATCCTGGACCCGAAGGACCAGGGCAATGGCACCTCCACCGTCGAGTACGGCTTCGTGCTGGACAAGGCTGATGCCTGATGCTCTACCTGGTGAAGATGGACGTCAACATCCCTCTCGACCTCGACCCGCAGCTGCGCGACGAGACCATCGCGAAGGAGAAGGCGTACTCGCAGCAGCTCCAGCGTGACGGGGAGTGGCCCGAGATCTGGCGGATTCCCGGCCAGTACTCGAACTACTCGGTCTTCGACGTCGCGTCGAATGACCGGCTGCACGAGATCCTGTGGGGGCTCCCGCTGTTCAAGTACATGGACATCGAGGTCACCCCGCTCGCCAAGCATCCGTCCGACATCAAGGAGTGACCATGGGCACGCCCCACCCCCAGATCCGCCTGACCCCGCTCGCCGGGGACGCCGAGCAGCCACTGCTGCTGCTCGGCCCCTCGATGGGCACCTCGGGTCGACGCCTGTGGGGCGGGGCGGCCCAGCTCCTGTCGGGGCACCACGTCGTGGCCTGGGATCTTCCCGGCCACGGCGGGGCCCCGGCCCATCATCATCCGCTCACCCTGCCGCAGCTGGCCGAGGCGGTGCTGACGGCCGTCGACGCCCAGCTGGGCGCCGGTCAGCAGTTCCACGTGGCGGGTGACTCGATTGGCGGGGCCGTGGCCCTGCTGCTGGCCCTGCACCACCCGGAGCGGGTGGCCACCTCGGCGGCGCTGTGCAGCGGCTCGGCCTTCGGCGGTCCCCAGGCCTGGCTGGAACGCGCCGCCCTGGTGCGACGCGAGGGGATCGGCCCGGTGCTGGCGGGGACCCCCGCCCGCTGGTTCGGTTCCCGGGCGGCAGCCTGGCCCGAGAATCGTCGCCAGGAGGCCCTGACGGACCTGGCGAATGTGGACGTGGAGAGCTACGCCCGGCTGTGCGAGGCCTTGGCCGACTACGACATCGCAGACCTCTTGCCCGGAATCACCCCGCCGGTGCTGTGCCTGGCCGGTGCGGATGACCCCGTGAGCCCGCCGGAGGCCATGCGTCGGCTGGCGCAGCGGGTGGGCCGGGGCAGCTTCCGGGTGCTGGAGGGCGTCGGGCACCTGGCGCCGTTGGAGGCCCCGCGGGAGACGGCGGCCGCCCTGCTGGATCACGTCGGCTGAGCGCCGCCACCCCGTTACCTTGCTGGTGACCCCGTAGGGCGGGGTTACGGTCGCCGGGCCCGGCATGACTCTGTGCCCCTGTCGTACGCATGATCCGGGGGGTGTTGTCACCGGGCCTGGTGGCGCCAGCCGACCGC